>DATLKS010000553.1:0-2572 GCA_035538255.1 Terriglobales bacterium | reverse complement strand
AGCTGGAACGACGCGCCCGCCGATCCGCGTCCTCTTGCTCGACGACCACATCGACAACCTCTTTCTTCGCTCCGCAATCCTGCGCAAGCATGGGTATGAGGCGATCACCGCGTCTTCTATCGAAGAAGCGGAGGCACGACTGCACGAAGCCGACATAGCAGTACTCGATTACCACCTGGGCGCAGGAAAGTTCGGTACGGAAGTAGCCAACACTCTGCGCGAGAAGCGACCGCAGGTCCCAATCATCATCTTGTCGGCAACTCTGGAGCGGAGATTTGGCGGCGTCGAAGACATGCATTTGCTCAAGGGTTACAGTTCCGTCGATGACCTTCTGGCGGCGCTGCGGTCCTTCGAGGCGAAACGACGTGGCAAACCTGTCGTCGTGGACGCCCGCGACTTCTACTATTCGCGCATCAACATGGCTATGGGCGATGAAGTAGTGCTCGAAATCATGGATCGCGATGGCAACTGGCAATACGTAAACGAAACTTTTGCCAAGCTGCTCGATAAGAAGCGCTCGTGGTTTCCAGGCAGGAATCTTTTCGCGGAGTTTCCCGAACTAGGAGAAGAATGGCAGGAAATCATAAGGACTGTTGCCGATACGCGTGAGACCTACATCGACCGTACTTTTCGCGGATTGCCGTTGCCCAGGAAGAGCCCACGGTATATTTGGAATGTCCTGGTCTTCTCGCTCAAGCTGCACGACAACCGCGACGGCGTGGTCGTCAGCGCGCGCATCCTGGAGCGCAAGGCCCCAGCTAGAATGCCGGATCCCACGAGCGCTTAGGCAAAGCACGCTCTTACTTGAACTTATTTGAAGCTGAATTTTCATCTTTGGCTCTTCACCTTTTCTCTTGCCGTCGTGGCGCTCGGCTGTCACTCTCATGGAATTGACATCACGATCCAGAACAACGCGAAGGTGCCGCTTCGGAACGTGGAGGTAGATTATCCCGGCGCAGCCTTCGGCACGGCAGTGATCGCTCCAGGCGCCTCCTTCTGGTATCACATCAAGCCACTTCAGGATGGCGACGTCACGCTCGGCTTTGAACCAGAGAACGGCAAAAGCTTCAAACAGAAGCAAGCGGCCGTGCGAATGCGCGACACAGGCAGACTCATCATCATCGTCGAGCAGGATGCGAGCCAGCAGTGGCATACGCGAATAGAGAAGAAATAAGCATTGGCACTCGGTAGGCCGCCCATTATTATTTCCAATCCTTATGTCAGTGGGCGCCAACCTGGACGGGTTCGCCATTTCGGGCGGAGCTCCGATCTGCGTCAATTGCCTCGTGGGTTGTCGCGCTACCCGGAGCACGCGATCAATATCAAGTTCCCCTAGCGCTGCATGAGGCGGGACTGTTGCATGCTTGCACCGACGTTTACGTCCCTTTCGACCAATTTGCAACGCTGCGAAACTTCTGCCCAACTCCCTGGCCTGGTAATTGCGCAAGCGCTTTAATCCCGATCTTCCGTCGCGCTTGGTTCAGTCCTGCCCGCGCTATGCAATCACAACCTGGCGACGGCCTGACGCGTGGATCGACAACTTAGAATTGTTGGGAAAACCTGCCGGAATTACGGCGGCAATCAACGATTGCGGAATTCTCGCCTACTCACATGTGGCAACCAGTGCATTTCGGCATGCTTCGGCATCGCCCAAGATCCTCTTCCAAATGCAGCCGCATCCCGTTTCGGTTCGCAAAGCGTTGCTGGCTGACACGCTGCTTCCAAACTTTGAGGACAGTGCATTCAACGAACTGAACTGGCCTGATGAGGCATTCGAGACTTACTCGCGGGAGCCTCTACTCGCAGACCCGTGCCTCGCGTCTTCGACCTACACATGTGAGACCTTGCTGGAGAATGGTGTGCGCCGAGAGCGCGTCGCGGTGCTTCCCTACGGCGTGGATGTTGACTTCGTTGTTCCCGGTCAGAACAAATCAGAAAAGTTCACAGTGTTGTTTGTTGGTCAGTTGGTCCGACAAAAGGGACTTCATTATCTTATTGAAGCGTGGCGCCAGTTGAAGCTGCCCAATGCGCAGCTCAGAATTGCGGGGGCTCCTTCTCCGGGGAACTCAAGATTTCTACGGAACTACTGCCCAGAGGCGGTCCTGCTCGGTTTCTTAGGTTCGGCATCGCTGCGCAGCCAGTATCAAAACGCCGATTGGTTGTGCCTGCCATCCTTAAGCGAAGGGTTCGGGCATGTAGTTCTTGAAGCGATAGCCGGTGGAACACCCGCACTGGTGACGCCGAGCTGCGGAGCCTCTGACTTAATTCGCGACAACGAGAACGGCCTTGTGATTTCGTATGCCAACTTGGACCAGCTCGTCGAAAGGCTCGGGTGGGCATTCGAGAATCGCGCCTCCGTGCAAGACATGGGTGCTGCGGCACGCAAAACTGCGGAACAGCACTCGTGGACACGCTTTCGCCAGGAAGTGGTGCAGAACCTGCAACGCGTTCCCGCCGCATCCTGATGCAAATAAAACACTTCCGCAATCTTCGATTACGTAGGTAATCGGGTTTGAGCCGATTTACGTCCGTTTTGCGCGGAGGGGGCTTTACTATCTGCCCATGGTTACCT
>DATLKS010000552.1:0-2770 GCA_035538255.1 Terriglobales bacterium | reverse complement strand
CAGGTCCTTGCGGAGCACATCGCCATCGCTGTGGAGAATGCGCGTCTCTTTCAACGGGAACGCCAACTCAACGAACGGCACACGAAGGAAGCCGAAGAAGCCCGGCAGATCCAGGAGCAGCTACTTCCCAACGCTTCGCTATTGCTGCCGAACTTCTCAATATCCGGCGCTACGCTTCCCGCAGGTGCGGTCGGCGGAGATTGGTACGACTACATCGAGCTCCCCAACGGCAAATGGGGATTCGTACTCGCCGATGTCTCGGGAAAGGGCATGGCTGCGGCGCTTCTGATGTCCGCGACTCGAGGAGTTTTCCGCGCACTCGCAGAAAACATACATACACCCGGCGAAGTGCTGGCACGATTGAATCGCTCGCTCCTGCGTGACTTCCCTGCCGGCCGCTTCGTCACCATGATTTATGGAGTGCTCGACCCGGTCCTGCGCACGTTTACCTTCGCCAACGCCGGTCATCCCTGGCCGGTGGTGTCGGAAGGTCTCTGCACGCACCTTATTGAAACCGAAACGGGATTGCCACTCGGCATCACTGAAACGACGTTCTCCGAAACCACGCTTACGCTCAAGCGCGGCGGACGCGTACTGCTGTACAGCGATGGCATCTCCGACGCCGTGAACGAAACCCAGCAGGAATACGGAACGACGCGGCTGGCAAAACTTATTCGCAGTCCAGAACTTTCGACTGACACGATATTGAGTGATGTGCAAAACCACGCTGCAGGACAGCCGGCATTCGACGATGCAACGGTTGTCCTGATCTCGGCGAGAAACTGAGAGCGAACAAGAAGATCACGAAGTCTACGTGACTTTCTCCGTTCCTTCGTGACCTTCGTGTTCACCTCAGCTGCGCAACATTGACCTTGCTGGCTGCCGAAAATAAACTTGTGATGTACCCGCATCCCACTTCACTCGTGGAGCTTCCCTGTGCCTTACTCCCAAGATCTTCTCGACTCTCTGCACAACATCGCCACGCAACTTCGCATCGACTCCATCCGCGCCACCACTGCCGCCGGCAGCGGACATCCCACGAGTTGCATGTCTGCCGCCGAGATCATGGCCTGCCTGTTCTTCTCGGTCATGAGCTTCGATCCTCAAGATCCGGCAAATCCTGCTAATGACAAGTTCGTGCTCTCCAAAGGACACGCCGCGCCGGTTCTGTATTCCACCTGGGCAGAGTTGGGCTTCATCAAGCGCGAGCATTTGCTTACGCTGCGCCGAATCGACTCCGATCTGGAAGGCCATCCCACTCCGATACTGAAATTCGTCTCCGTCCCCACCGGCTCGTTGGGACAAGGGATCTGTGTCGCTTTGGGAATGGCGCTGGATGCGCGCGTCGATGGCTCGAACTTCCGTTCTTACGCGCTGCTCGGCGATGGCGAAAATGCTGAAGGATCAGTTTGGGAAGCGGCCGAGCTGGCCAATCATCATAAGGTCGATAATCTCTGCGCGGTTGTGGACGTGAATCGTCTGGGCCAGAGCCAGCCAACCATGCTCCAGCACCACCTGGAAATTTATCAGCAGCGCTGGTCCGCTTTCGGGTGGAAGGCAATTGTTGTCGATGGCCACGATCCGAGACAGCTTCTCGAAGCCTTCGACGCAGCGAAGCAAACCAAAGGGCAGCCCACGGTAATTCTTGCGCGCACGTTTAAGGGAAAGGGCGTCTCGTTCCTGGAAAACAAAGACGGCTGGCACGGCAAACCGCTCAAGAAAGAAGAAGCTGAAAAAGCCATCGCCGAACTCGAAAAGCAATTCGTCAAAACCAGGGCCCCGCAACCAAAGCCGGCGAAGCCGAGCGGAAAATCAAAGCAATATGGCGCGTACAAGCACATTCCGGCGCCTCAGTATGAACTTGGCAAAGAAGTAGCTACGCGCGAAGCTGTGGGCCATGCGTTGGAGCAGGTGGGCAAGGTCAACGAGAACGTCGTCTGCACCGATGGCGACGTGGAGAACTCGACTTACACCGAATTTTTCCAGAAGGTCGCTCCAAATCGCTTCTTTGAGGGATATATCGCTGAGCAGAACATGGTCGGCATGACGATGGGCTTTGCCGCTACGGGAAAAATCGCATTCACATCGACTTTTGCCTGCTTCTTCACTCGCGCCGCCGACTTCATTCGACTAGCTGGACTCGCGCATCTGAATGTGAAATTCATCGGCACGCACGTAGGTGTCTCGATCGGCGAAGATGGCGCCTCCCAAATGGGACTCGAAGACCTGAGCCTCTTCCGCGCATTGCCGGACTCGGCAGTGCTTTATCCAAGTGATGCAGTGAGTGCCTGGTATGCGGTAGATCTTGCTGCTTCCCATAAGGGCATCGCGTACATCCGCAGCGGCCGGCCCAAGCAGCCGATCATTTACAACAACAATGAAAAGTTCGAAATCGGGAAAGCAAAAGTTTTACGCCATAGTAAGGACGACGTGGTCACCGTCGTCGCCGGCGGAATCACGCTGACCGAAGCTCTTAAAGCTTACGAGGAGCTGAGGAAACAAGGCGTGTCCATTAGAGTCATCGACTTGTTCAGCATTCGACCTGTCGATGCCGACACTCTCCTCAAAGCTGCTGCTGCAACCAACAATACCATCATCACAATCGAGGATCATTATCCTGCTGGCGGAATCGGAGATGCCGTCGCCGAGGCGGTTGGCTCCGAAGGTGTAAAGCTTTATCGTCTGGCGGTGCGCGAGGTGCCCCACAGCGGTAAAGCTGAAGAGCTATTGGCGAAATACAAGATCAATGCGCAGGCCATCGTCGATCAGG
>DATLKS010000551.1:0-6178 GCA_035538255.1 Terriglobales bacterium | reverse complement strand
AATCGCAGCACCCTTTGTTGTATGGGTCTTCATGATCTCGTATTCGTCAGGGGTGAGTGCACCGGGTTTCTTAAGAATGCGGTCTTCAATTCCGATTTTGCCCACGTCATGTAGCTGGGCGGCAATACGAATTTTTTCGATCTCTTCTTCTGTAAGTTTCAGTTCTTTTGCAATCAGGACTGAATAGCGCGTAACGCGATCGGAATGGCCGCGCGTGTACGGATCTTTTTCGTCAACCGCTCCCGCAAGCATCTGGATTGAGCTTAGAAAGAGAGACTTGTTCTCTTCGGCGGCGCGTTTCAGGTCGAAGACGAAACGCTCCAGATCCGAAGTCATCGTATTGAATGTGTCGGCGAGTTCACCGATCTCGGTGCGGCTTTTTACATGCACTCGCTGCGAGAAATCACCTCTTGCGATTGCCCGGCTTGATTCGGTCAACGTTTGCAGAGGAGTAGCCAATCGGCGCGCAGAGAAAATGCCAAAGCCCATGCTCAATGCAATTGCGAGCAGTGCGAACAACCGGGCGGTGCGCTGCATCTCAAAGACACTCTGGTAAGCATCTGCCTGGGCCTTCTCGGCGATCACGGCCCATTGGAGCGATGGAACGGTCCAGTAACTTCCCAACATCTCCACTGCTTGCTTGCCACGCATCATTGAGAATTCGCTCGTGGCAACAAACTTGGACTGAACGCCTTGATCGACGAAGGCCTTTACGAGGGGATCATCCGTCATCTCCTGCCCAGTAGCAAAGTGAGGATCGGAACCCGCCACCAGCCGTCCCTGGCGGTCAACTACGAATGTATCGAGACCTCCCTCACTAGCACTTCGGAGACTATTCACTAGATATTGCAGATCTACGACGGCACCGATCATCCCGAGGAAATGATCGTTACTCATGATCGGCATACTCACGAGCATCGTTGTGCGTTGATTCCGGCCCGAGCCGACGGTGAGCGCCTGTCCGTTGTAAATGCGTCCCTCGCGAGCGGCAACGAAGGCGTGCTCAAGTTCGCGCTGGACGAAGGCATCGGGAGCAATGCGTCCGGCGGAAACGCCTTTGCCTTCATCGTTCAGCAGCGTGGCATAATCCAGGATGTCTGCCGACGAAGTGAACCGCTCAACCAGCGCGCGCAGCTCCGGGCTATCGACGTGCGCTCCAGTCAGATTCCCGCCACTGGCAATCTGCACCGCAGCTGAAAGATTTCCGAGCGAAGTTTGCAGCGTTAGTTGCCGATGTTCGACATCATCACCTAGTGACTTAGTAACTGTATTTTGCAGGAGCTGCTCGTTAATCTTCAGCCGATCGCGATTAATGGCGACCACTTGCGAGCCGTAGAAGTAAAGCGGCACCACTCCGACCAAAATGAGCACGCCAGAGATCAAATACTGCAGCGGTATACGGTTCGGCAGGCGCATGGAATGTGAGAAGTGAACGGATTCTACCCTGATTATCCAGGAACTCTTGATGTCTAACTGCGTTCTCAGGCGTTTCCCTGATTACGACCGTGCGCAAGCGAGGACCATCACTCTTCCTTGCCTGGGCGGCTCATCAGCTCGCGAATCGCTTCTCTCGGCGATTTTTTTTCGTGCAGAATGGCGTAGATCTGTTCCGAGATGGGCATCTCGATTCCGTGCCGCTTTGCGAGGCCCAGCGCAGCATCGGTGGTTAGGACCCCTTCGGCAACCATACCGTGCATGTCGGCCATGATGTCGTGCAGCTTGCGTCCACGGCCGAGTTCGACGCCAACGGTACGATTTCGAGACAGCCCGCCAGTGCAGGTGAGGACCAGGTCTCCCATTCCCGAGAGACCGGCAAGCGTCTCCCGGCGCGCTCCGCATGCTACTGCAAGGCGGGTGATTTCTGCGAGCCCACGCGTGATCAGAGCCGCCGCGGTGTTGTGGCCGAAGTCGAGTCCCTCCACGATGCCGGCGGCAATGGCGATTACATTCTTGAGAGAGCCGCCAAGTTCCACTCCTGTGACATCTTCATTGGTATATACGCGGAGCATCGGATCGCTGAATTCGCGCTGGATCGACGCAGCAACTTCCTGATCTCGAGATGCGACCACTAGTGCCGTTGGGTCTCCACGCGCAACCTCCTTGGCGAAAGAAGGGCCGCTCAGGGCCGCGACACGAGTTACACCCGTTGCTTCGACGGCCACCTCGGTCATCCGCTTATAAGTTTGATTCTCGATGCCCTTCGTTGCGCTAACAATGATGGCGCTCGGCGACAGCAGAAGTCTCATCTCTCGGTAGAGACGGCGCGCATGGTGCGATGGCATCACGGCGAGCACAATTGACGTGTCTCGTAAGGCTGTTGCGAGAGAGTTGGTGCCTTCGATACCAGCAGGAAGAGTGAAGCCAGGAAGAAACAGATCATTGATGCGGCGCTGTTGCACCGATTCGCATACCTCAGGCTCATGTGCCCAGAGGCAAACCTGATGGTGTCCGCCACGAGCGAGCACTATTGACAGAGCTGTGCCCCAGGCTCCCCCACCAATTACTGCGATGCGGCTCACCAGCGATTCCTCAACACTGTGCGCATCAGCCTTTGTGGAATTGCAGCCGGTTTTCCGTGCCGTTGAGCAGGCGTTTGATATTGGCCTTGTGCTTGACGATGATGAGGAGCGATGCTGCCAGCATCACAACGAGATCGATCTCGGATGAGGTCCTGCGATAAAGGAAGTATGCCAGAATGGGAAAGATTGCGCTGGCAACGATGGAGCCCAGCGATACGTACCGTGATACCAGCACGATCACGATAAAAATCGCAAGAACAACCAGAACGGCGCGGGGCGCCAGCGCTACAAAAGCTCCCACGCCGGTTGCGACTCCTTTTCCGCCGCGAAATCCGAGCCAGATTGGGAATACGTGTCCGAGGATGGCACACAAGGCCGCCAGCGCTGCCGAGAGTCCTATGTCCAGGGAAGTGCTTCGATGACTGACAGCAATTGCCAACGCAACCGCAAGGTAACCTTTCAATGCATCGAGGATCAGAGTGGCGACACCGAGCGCTGCTCCTCCGGAACGGGCGACATTGGTTGCGCCGATATTGCCACTACCCGTGAGCCGCACATCCTCTCCGCGAACAAGCCGCACCAGAAGCAGGCCAAAAGGAATTGAGCCAAGCAGGTAGGCAACACCGCCGATCGCGAAGTAGAGGCTCGTGCTCATTGTTAGGTCAGTGCAAAGCTCGCCAGCTTGCTATAACGGGAACCTTGAGGCGACAGCTTACTTTCATACAAATGAAATTCTCTGGCCGTCATTGTACCGAAGCTCGGCTGCACTCCGGCAAGCACCGAGTTCAGGTTTATCTTTTTATCGCGCTCATTGAATCTAGCGAGCGTGACGTGCGGAGCAAAAGCGCGCTTCTCGCGTTCGAAACCCAGCTCTGCCATCCGTTCATCGACTCGCTCGGCTAATTGGGCCAGCTCCGGTCCAGCTTCTGTCCCCACCCACAACACTCGCGGCGATTTTGCATTCGGAAATACGCCAATATTGCGCACTCTAATCGGAAAGCTGGCCGCCTGGATTTTTCTTAGGGCCACTTCCATCGAGGATTCTCTCTCGTCCGCGACGCTGCCGAGGAACTTGAGTGTGATGTGCATGCCTTCCGGGCGCACCCATCGGGCATTGGTAACACCCGGTTTTAAACGCGAGACGAATTCTTCGATTCGTCTGCGAATTTCTGTTTCGATCTCAATGGCAACGAAAAGACGCATGTGCTGTACGCGCTAATGCGTCCTACATGAGTTTTCTTCGCAGCACATCAAGGGCGGTGAAGCTGGCCCACAGCCGAATACGCTCGCGATCGCCGGGAAACCTACGTTCGACCGCCTCGCCATTCTTATCATCTGCTATACCAATGAACACCAAGCCTACCGGCTTTTCCGGAGTGCCGCCGGTTGGTCCGGCGACGCCGGTAATTCCAATGCCGAACGTTGCTCCGGTGCGGGCACGGATCCCCCGGGCCAGAGCGATCGCCACTTCCTTGCTTACTGCACCGTGCTCAGCAATCAATTTCTTTGGGACACCTGCCAATTCCTTTTTCAGATCGTTCGAGTACACCACTGCGCCACCGAGAAAGTAACGCGAGCTGCCGGAAACTGAGGTGATTCGTGCTGCCAGTAACCCGCCGGTGCAGGACTCAGCCACAGCTAGAGTGGCGCCGCGCATTTGCAAATAATATCCAATGATCTGCTCCATCGATTCCCCGCCGGAGGAGAAAACCGCGTCTCCTAATTCCTCTTCGATGCGATCGCTTAACTCCCTTAGGTGGCGTTCTGCTTCTTCGCGCGATTCGCCCTGACTCTGAAGATGGACCTGCGTCTCTCCACCGTGCGCAAGAATCGTAGTTTGCACTTCGGGAACTCGAGTGTAGATAGGCGCAATTCGCGCGTCACACGCCGATTCGCCCATTGCGACTTTCAACTCGCGCTTCGCAATGTGCCGTTCCGGAAGGAATTCTTTCAGACGGGGAAAACATTGAGCATCGAAGAGCGGCTTGAGTTCGTGCGGAGGTCCCGGCAGCAGCATTAAGTAGCGTTTTGCATCCCGATGACTGGTGACCAGCCACTGCGCAGGCGCCGTACCATTTGGATTGCGAAGCAACACCGCTCCATCCAGTACATCGGCTTGTCGTGCATTATTTTCCGGCATCGGGATTCGGCGTTCCGCGAAACGTTTGTGAAGCGCAGTGATGATCTCCGGATCCCGGTACAGCTCGACGCCTAGCGCTTGTGCCACGCACTCGCGAGTCAAATCATCTTCCGTGGGTCCGAGACCGCCCATGAAAATGACAATATCGGCGCGTTGAATTGCTATCCGAGCCACCGAAACGAGATCGTTGCGCGAGTCGCCGACCACACTCTTGAAATGTACTTCAACACCAAGCTCATTCAGGCGTTCAGTGAGGAATAGAGAATTGGTGTCCTGGCGATAGGGAGTGAGTAATTCCGAGCCGATCGCGATAATCTCGGCGTTCACGTTCGCAGTATAGCTTTCGGAGTTCGTCGCACGCGCTATGGCAGCAACGGAAGCCCTTGAATATTCCACGACAGATGAAAGACGGCGGACGTAGTCGCCAGAACCGCAGCTCGTCCCGGCGCGAAGCAGAGTCCTACCAGATTCTGCCCTGACACGCACAACGATGCCTGCTTGTCCGGAGTGATGCGTATGATGCCACGCTTGCCGGCGTAGGAAGCTGCCACATAAAGATTCCCGTTTGCGTCGAAGGCCATTCCTTGTGGACGACCCAAGCCACGGAAGAATACTGAGCTGTCACCGTGAGGATCGACCCGGTAGATTGCGTCGTAGCTCGAGGTTGTGGGACCACTCACGTAAAGATTCTGATCGGGTCCAAAGGCGAGATGATAGGCAGAAACGCTCGGTTCCAAAGTGGAAAAGACAAACGTCTGCCGATCGCGAGCGATCTTGAAAATAGTGCCGCTACGGTCCCCTACATAGAGATTCTGTTCTCGATCGAATGCGATACCGGTGGCGATGCCCATACCTTCCGCGTAGGCAGACATGGTTCCATTGGGCGCGACTCGGTACACGGTGCCGTTCTGGCGCGAGGAAACATACAACTGTCCCTCGCGATCGAAAGCGATGCCGTGAGCATTCATCAATTCGGAAAGAAACGGCTTCACGTGGTAGCCGGTGTCGATTTTGTAAATCGAAACCGGAACCTTCTGTCCTCGAGAACCAGAGAAGGTTACAAAGAGACTGCCCTCGTGATCGATAGCAGGATTGGTGACCGGATGCAGATTTTCGGCAATCGGCACGGCGACCCTTACATCGTAGCTGTTACTGCTGGCTTCGTCAGGAACTACCACTACAGGGCCGGAATTCGCCGATTCGGGCACGCGAGCGACTACGAAATCATCTGACGAAATCACAACTCCACCCTGCTCATCACCGAACTTCACGAGCGGCCTTCGCATGTCGTGACCGCGCAAGCCGGTGCCGGAAATGCGTACCTCGCCGCCTGGGAGGGCAAACTGTGGAGTGATGGATGAGATATGTGGCTTCCCGTTCAATTGGCGCTTTCCCAGCAACCGTTCAGAGATTCCCATGCTCGCCCAATCCGGCTCATAGAGTAACTTCGGCAGCAGTTGGTAAATCGTTTAACACCAGCATGTGAAGAATTCAACTACGGCGCAGGCCAAAACTTCAG
>DATLKS010000550.1:0-6956 GCA_035538255.1 Terriglobales bacterium | reverse complement strand
GAACTATTGGCAAGCCAGATCGGCGGATCGAGCGCGCACGAGAGGATCGCAGCAGCGTATCAATACGTAATGTCCTCGATTGAGGAATCTGATCAGAATTTCCAAACTGGAAATGTTCCCTCAGCCAGCGAAAGCTTTGCGGCAGGAGAAGGAAATCGAACTGCTGCACTCCTTGCACTGTTGTCGGCGATGGGCTTCGATGCGGATCTTGAGCTGACGACCGACGTGAATAGCTATGGTCCTAAAGAAAGCTGCCCAGCACTGCGTTGCTACACACATCCGCTGGTTCGTGTAACGCTGCCGAGTTCAAAGCCATTGTTGCTCGATCCCGAAATGGATGGCCTCGCCGCTGGAGCACTATCGCCTGAAGTCGAAGGGCAGCCAGCCTTCCTCATTTCCAGAGAACGTCCTGCAAATGACCAGATCGTCACTGTGCCTCATATCACAGACGAGCGCAGCCAGGCCACCGCAAATCTTCAGCTTGATGAGAATGGGGGTATTCGCGGAACGATTCATATTCGCTTCGGCAGCCTGCGAGGCGCGCAGATGCGTGAAAACCTGCGCCAACTCTCGGCCAAAGACCGGCAAACCTATTTTGAGGAAATCGCCAGCCGAATCCTGCCCAATGCCGGCAAAGTCTCAGCATCCTTGCGGCACGAGAACAATCCTGAAAGCCCGCTGGAGTTGGAACTCAAAACGGGAATCTCAATTCCCTCGCATTGGACCGAGCCGACGATCGAGGTAGGACAGTTGATTCCGGCGCTTGGGCTTGGACGGCTCTACGCTACTTTGCCCGAGCGGCGGGACGATCTGCTGCTGGAGACTCCGTTGGTTGAAGACTCAGAGTTCTTCGTGCACCTTCCACCGGGAGTTGAAGCCTCGCATCTGCCGGAAGCCGCCAATCTAAAAAGCAGTTTTGGCGAGTACCACACCGAATTCAAAGTCGAAGACGGCGTGTTGACAGTTGTCCGCAGCTTCCGTATTCCAGTGCAGCAGATCACTCCTGCTGAGTATTCGGCGTTTTCCAAGTTTGCTCTGCAAATCGACAACGCCGAAAGCGAGCTACTGGAATTACGCCGCAGCTCCGTCGCGCGCAACGCCTCGGCGGCCCCAATATCCCATTGAGAGAGGCGTACCCGCCTGATTCCCTGTTCCCAGCAATCCGTTCCTTAATTCCTAATACGGCTTATTCTGGAACTCTCCACTCGTCCGCCCGCGCATCTGTTGCCAGCTCTGGGCGTGTTCGGTAATACGCTCCACCAAGGCCTGAATGCCATTGACGATGCGGTGTCCGCGATCGAGATATTCGGGCGCCTGGTTCCAAAACTGCTCGAATTTTTCCGGATGCTCGGACGCAAGCGCAGCTAGTCCAACTCCCGCGCTGGCCATTCCTGCTGCCCGCTTCCCGCTTAGCAGAAAGTAAGCAGCGGCTCCAAAGGCTCCAAACATCAATATCTTCTTCCAATCCTGAGTCATCGATGCACTCCAATAGCGGTGAGTACCCGCTCGATTTTGACCTTCGACTACAGTGCTCGTTCTGATTTAACCGGATACTTAGAACAGCAAAACCTTAGTTCTCGTTGCCTTGCGGGCGAGCGGGTGATCTGGAACACCCGCACGCTGCCATAAAGAACTTAGTCTTTAGCCCTAGTTCACGGCAAGATGCGGAACTTCTTTATCTATTCAAGTACCAAGATTCTCGCGCTTTTAGCGCCTGGCGAGGCGGCTTCGCGGGCAGATTTGTCAAGAACTTTGTTAGAAAGCGAATCTTGCAGAAAAGCAGGAAAACAGAGGTACGATACAGAGCAACTCCTCCCCTCCAAACCCATGGATTTCGATCAGCTCAACTCATTTCTGGAAGTTGCTAAGCACTCCAGCTTCTCCAAAGCTGCGGAGCGATGCTTCCGCACACAACCGGCGATCTCATCGCAGATCCGCGCGCTGGAAGAAGAAGTCGGGGCCAAGCTCTTCGATCGTTCCGGCGCCAAAGTTACCCTCACCGTGCCTGGCAAAGCCTTTCAGGCATATGCCGAAGAAGCGCTGCACTCGCTCAAGGCACTCAAGACGTCCATTGCAGAAATGGAGCGCACACCCCGAGGCGAGATTGTTGTCGGTGCGAATGAGGCGACGTGTCTGTACATCCTTCCTGAGGTTTTCGCCGACTTCAAACGCCAGTACCCGAAGGTTTCTGTCAGCATTCAGCGCGCTGAGACCGCGAAAACGCTGGAATCGGTGATTGATCAGACGCTGGACTTCGGAATCGTCTCACTTCCTGTAAAGGATCCTCGTCTCGCCGCGCTGCCCATTCATCATGATGAGCTTGTCCTCATCACCAGCGCTCGCCATCCGCTGGCACAGCTGGCGCACGTACGTCTCGAAGAGCTTGCCAAATACCCGCTGGTGTTGCCGAAACTGGGCCGCACGCGGGAGGCAATCGACGACGTCTTTCAGCGGGCGCAGTTCAAGCAGAACGTCTCAATGGAACTTGATTCGAGCGAGCTGCTTAAACGCTTCGTCGCTGCGGACGTTGGCATCGGCTTCATTGCGCGATCGAACATCTGCGATGAAGTCCGCTCGGGCACGCTGGTGGCGCGCAGCTTCATCGATCCGCCGATTCGCCGCGATTTGGCTCTCGTCTATCGCAAAGATAAGACGCTCAGCCGCGCCGCCCGCGTCTTCATGGAAATCGCCGTGAACCGCAAAGCGGTGAAGAAGCTCGCGCACTCTTAGCTTGGCTGCGATTAGTAAATGAAGGCGCGCCACTAAAGGGCGGAGCGAGCTATCAGGAGTTTCGGATCGCGGTGAGTCTGGAATTTAACCCTCTTTCAACATTTTCCTTCCCGCGCTGTGCACAATTTCTGTTAGTTTAATTTTTCCTATAGCTCTCCGGAGGATCTCTGAATTGGGCAAAGACATGGTTCCCAAGCGCCTTTTTCTCACCAAAGGAGTGGGAAAGCACAGAGAGCGCTTGACGTCCTTCGAGCTGGCGCTGCGAGACGCCGGCATCGCCTCGCAGAATCTGGTGCGTGTATCTTCCATTTTTCCGCCACACTGCAAGCTGGTCTCCCGCAAAGAAGGATCGAAATATCTGAATCATGGCGAGGTTGTCTTCGCCGTGGTCGCCGAGAACTCAACGCGTGAACCACATCGTTTGCTGGCTTCGAGCATTGGCGTAGCCATCCCAACAGATCGCGGCACGTACGGCTACATGAGCGAGCACCACAGCTTTGGCGAGACCGACGACCAGGCCGGAGACTACGCCGAAGAACTCGCTGCCGAGATGCTGGCCACGACATTGGACGTTGAATTCGACGCCGACAAATCCTGGGACGAAAAAAAAGAGATTTATCGCATCTCCAACAAGATCGTGCGCACCGCAAACATTACGCAATCGGCTGTGGGTGACAAGCATGGCCGCTGGACAACCGTGATCGCGGCGGCGATCCTCATCTTCGAATAATCTAAAGAGCGAACACGAAGGTCACAAAGGAGAAGACGGTCATGGAGCAATACTGTTCTCTGTGACCTGGGGTTTAAGCTTCGTGGCTTTCGTCTTCGCTCTTCTATATTTTGCTAATGGAAGACCGCTTTCAAGTCGGACTAATCCAGCTTTCCTGCTCGCCCGATCCCGATGCCAATCTGGCCAAGGCCGCCCAGCGAGTACGTGAGGCCGCGCGCAATGGCGCGCACATCATTTGTCTACCCGAGTTGTTTCGAACGCAGTACTTTTGCCAGCGCGAAGATCCTGCTCTCTTCGATCTTTCCGAACCGATTCCTGGTCCCACGACGGAAGCGATGTCGAAAGTTGCACACGAGACGAAGACCGTAATCGTCGTTTCCCTTTTCGAGAAACGCACACGTGGCCTTTACCACAACACAGCGGTAGTGATCGGCGCCGATGGCAACATCATAGGGCTTTATCGCGAGATGCACATTCCCGACGATCCTCTTTATTATGAAAAGTATTACTTCACTCCAGGCGATCTCGGATTCAAGGCGTTCGACACGGACGTTGCGCGAGTGGGCACACTGGTCTGCTGGGATCAGTGGTATCCCGAAGGTGCGCGGCTAACTGCGTTACACGGCGCGCAAATCATCTTCTATCCGACTGCAATTGGTTGGCATCCCGCAGAAAAAGAGGAGTACGGAGCGGCGCAGCACGATGCCTGGCGCACGATTCAGCGCGCGCACGCGATAGCGAACGGCGTCTTCGTAGCGGTTGTTAATCGCGTCGGACACGAAACCGGAAACATTCGCGGAAATGAAGCCAAAGGCGTGGGCCTCGAGTTCTGGGGCAAATCTTTTCTTGCCGACCCCTTCGGTCGCGTCCTCGCCGAGGCCTCCCATGATCGGGAAGAGATTCTGTGCGCGGAGGTGAATCTGCGAGAGATTGAGGAAGTCCGCCGCAATTGGCCCTTCCTGCGCGACCGCCGCATCGATAGTTACTCCGGCATTGGACACAGGTTCTTGGATTGAAAAATTAACGAATTGACCACAAAGGACACAGAGGAACACGGAGGAAGAAAAGGAATGAGACTTTCTGACCCTCTGTGATTCTCTGTGTCCTCTGTGGTTAGTTTCGACTGTTGCTAATGACAAGGAACGCGGAATCAGCAACTCCAGCCGCTCTTGGCTATCGCATGCCCGCAGAATGGGAGCGCCACGAAGCTACGTGGATTGCTTGGCCGCACAACCGCGATGACTGGCCAGGCAAGTTCCAATCTATTCCATGGATCTACGCCGATATTGTTCGTCACATCGCTCGCGGCGAGCGCGTCCGCATCATCGTCAACGACGGTGCACATCAACGAGCCGCTGAACGTGTGTTGAGGAATGCGCATGTGGCTCTAGACCAGATAGAGTTCTTCCGGTGGAAAACTGATCGTGTTTGGACACGCGATTCCGGCCCGATTTTTGTGACTCGGGAAGAAAAACCTGAGATTGCGATCACTCATTGGCAATTCAACGCATGGGCGAAGTACCCGAACTATAGGAAGGATGAGAAGTTGCCCGCTCTGATCGCCCAAAAGTTCCGAATGCAGAGCTGGCAAGCATGGTGCGCGCTCAACGGCAAAACAACGCGTATTGTGCTCGAAGGCGGCAGCATTGACGTAAATGGCCGTGGCACCTTGCTGACGACAGAAGAATGTCTGCTCAGCAATGTTCAGCAGCGCAATCCAGGAGTGACTCGCGAGCAGTTGGAAAAACTCTTCACAGACTACTTAGGAATAAGAAAGACTGTCTGGCTCGCTAACGGTCTCGCCGGTGATGACACTCATGGCCATGTAGACGACATCTCGCGATTCGTTTCAGCAGATACCGTAGTTACTGTAGTGGAGAAGGATACTGCTGATCCTAACTATGCTCCCTTGCAAGACAATTTACGCCGCCTGCGGAATGCCACGGATCAGAATGGAAAAAAGCTCAATGTCATCGAGCTTCCCCTTCCCTCGCCTGTTTGGTTTCGTGGTCAGCGTCTGCCTGCGAGTTATGCCAATTTTTATATCGCCAACGAGGCCGTCCTAGTGCCGACGTTCAACGATCCCAACGATCGAGTCTCCCTGAGCCTTCTGAAAGAATGCTTCCCTAGTCGCGATATCGTTGGCATATATTCCGGTGATTTCATCTGGGGCTTAGGGGCTATTCACTGCGCTACCCAGCAGCAGCCGGCAACCGCGAATTGAGACTACACTCTCCATCATGCCTCCCGAGCGCAACCAGTCTGGAAAGAACAAATGGGTAGAGATCGAGAGCTACATCCAGCTTGGTGTGCTCCTTCCTGCGGCGACATTTGTTGGTTGGCTTATCGGACATCTGCTTGATCTGCATTTTCACACTGACTGGATCTACCTCGTTGGACTTGGCTTCGGCATTGCTGCGGGATTCGTTCAGCTCTTTCGCGTCGCACTGAAGGCAGGAAATGAGTGATGGTTGAGGATGATTCCGGCCAGCTTGAGAGAGCCGATGAACATTTCTTCGCGGCGGCTTACCAACGCATCGTCCGAATCTTATTCGTCCTGCTTCCCTGCCTTGTAGTTCTATTTTGGGCGATTCTCAATCGGGGATTTGCGCTCGGATTCCTGGCCGGCGGCGCGATCGCCGTTCTGAATTTCGTCTCGCTCAAGAAGCTGGTAATCGCCTTTGCCGACCGTGTAATTGCAAGCGGCGGCGAACGAAAATCATCTGGTCTGGTGCTTCGTTTCCTGCTGCGCTACGGATTGGTCGCCGTCGCCGCCTATGCTATATTCAAGAGTTCCGCTATGAGCGCGTACGGCCTCTTGGCCGGACTCGCAATTCCGGCAGTCGCCATCATGATCGAAGCCGGATATGAGCTATACGGATCGCTTCGCCGCGGGTACTGATCCGACCTCAGTTCCAATCCCTGGCATGAAAGAAGAATTGTTTTTTACTCACTTCTTGAATCACTACTTCGGCGGACTCGCCGCTCGCCTTCTTTCTCTACTTGGCGCTCACCCCGTGGCTGCGGGCGAAAAGAGTCAGTATCTGTTCACCTATAATCCCGCTGCTCCGATCACGAACTTCTTCGCGATGGAGCTTCTAGTCGTGCTCATTCTGCTCGTGCTTTTTCTCTGGACGCGTGCTCGTATTTCCGTTGACCGGCCTCGTGCGATTCAACACATCTTCGAGCTGGCCGAGGAGTTCGTGAATCACCAGAGCGAAGAAATTATCCCGGCTCACGGCACGGAGCGATTCACTCCATTCCTGGTAGCGCTCGGATTATTTATTCTCATTGCCAACCTGCTCGGCCTCATTCCCGGGTTTGAATCGCCGACTGCAACTCCGGCCGTGCCGCTCGGATTGGCTATCGTAGCGTGGCTCTACTATCACTGGCATGGGATTAGAAAGCAGGGAGCGCTGGCCTACGCGAAGCACTTCATGGGCCCAGTCTGGTGGCTGGCCTGGCTGATGATCCCCATCGAGCTTATCAGCCACAT
>DATLKS010000549.1:0-3137 GCA_035538255.1 Terriglobales bacterium | reverse complement strand
TCGGTTATTGAGGCGTTGTTGGCCTTGAGCTGGACATTGAGCTGCGCCGGAGTCGGACGGGTATTCACCTCGCCGGTCAGGCTGATCGGAGTTGGCCCGAGATTTACGTCGAGCTTGGCAATTTTGACGATATCGGTATTCAGGTTGTCGCTGATGTTGTAGTCAGCCTTGATCGGATAGCCGATCTCAATTCCTTTCACACGGACGTTATTCAGTTGCAGGTTGCCGTCCGAATTCATGTCGCCGTTGTCATTGCGGACGCTGGCGTCGCCGCTGGCAATGGCATCGTATTCGGCAAGTTGAGGCGAGTTGAGGAACTTCTGAAATCCGCTGAGCGAGACCTGATTGAGCTTCAGACGGCCATCGAGGTGCGTCGCCATTGAGTTCTGATCATTGAGTGGTCCGGCGTTGCCGTCGAACTTTATGTACTGATCGCCTTGTCCGGGCAGATGCGCAGCAAGTGCGATATTGAACGGCTTGTTGGGCTCGTATCCCGTCACGGCCAGGTCGATGTGGTCGTAGACGCTTCGGCTCTGATGCTTCTGCTGGTCGGTGATTGCGACCTGTCCGTTGGTGATCTTAAGCTCAGCGAGTGAAAGCGCCTCACTAGGCTTGTTCTCGGCGGGCTGACTGGCAGGAGCATTGGGAGCAGGACTCGGCTTCGATGCAGGCTGATTGCCAGCCGGCTTCTGCGCGGCACTGGGAGCTGGGGTGGCTGCAGGCGTCCCTTGGGCATTGCTCGGAGCTTGTCCACTCTGAAGACTGGCAAAATTCCAGACGCCCTGGGCGTTGCGCACTAGT
Source organism: Terriglobales bacterium (assembly GCA_035538255.1). Classification (GTDB taxonomy): domain Bacteria; phylum Acidobacteriota; class Terriglobia; order Terriglobales; family Acidobacteriaceae; genus Gp1-AA112. The sequence continues at coordinate 2,336 of DATLKS010000549.1, read as the reverse complement.
TCAATTTTGGGATCGACCAACTCGATCGAGTTGACGCTCACTTCGTGCCGCAAGAGCGGCAATAGCTTGACGCTGACAGCGAGGTCCTGTGTAGTGGCAAATGGCCGTCCCGTGGCGAATTTGGAATCTTCGCCGATCTCCACGTCAGCGACGCGAATAGAGAACGGAACGATCTTCAGCGACATGTTCCCCAGCTTCACATCGCGGTGAATCTTCTGCTGCAGCTCAGCCTGAATCTTGTCGTGGTATTGGTTGACGTTAATCAGCGAGGGTAGTGCGAAAACGAGAATGACGATGATAATTACAAGCCCGATCAGGACACCCGCGAGCTTACGCATAAAATCCTCCTGCTGCCGTGCGGTTCCAAAGATGCGGCTGAGAGCGGCATTTGAGAGCTGCCGCAGAGACACACGGACACTCTAAACGAAGCAGCTAAGTAATTGGAAGATTTGGGCGGGAGTGCTGGTTGTACTCCGGGGCAAATTACTCCCGGGCAAATTAAGAGCAGCTCTGACGTCATCAATAATGCCGTCAGCTCCGGTGTCGCGATAAGCAGTCAGCTCTGGTGTCGCCCAATTAGGTTTGGCAGCCAAAGCTCTGTCATCTGAGGCGTGCTGTTCGCCGAACGACCTTGCGTTTGCTTTTTTGTTGTTGGTGTGCTGCAGGCGAGATCGACCGCAACAACCCAACCGCAAAGTCCTTCGGCCAGAACCGGGCCTCAGGATGACACATTATCGAGATCGCTAGTACTGATACGAAGCTCCCGGCGATGCGATCGAGTCGTAGGGCACGTTGGCCGGAATGTTGTAGCGGGCCATGATGTCCTGCATTTTGCGCTCATTCTTCTCGAGGTCGTCGGTGTGCTTCTTGTGACGAGCCTTCAGCCACTTGCTGTAAGCCTCGTCAAACTCATGCTGATCGTGAGAGTTCAGGCGCTGTCCCTGAGCTGCGGGATAGACATAAGCAGTATTCGGATATGCTCCGGCACTGCCGCCGCTTGCGACCTGAGCGAAGGGTACGCCGGCTGGAATGCGATAGCGCGCCATGATCTCCTGCATTTTGCGCGTGCTTTCCCCTACATCTTCCTGATCGTTTTTGCGCGTTGCGGATACCCACTTTGAATACTGCTTGTCGAATTCTTTCTGGTCATCGGGCGACAGCCTTTGCGCATACCCAGCCGGATATGCCTGATTCGGATATACTCCCGGTGGATATCCCGCCGGCGCCCCGGTTGACGCAACCTGGTCGAACGGTACGCTCGACGGGATGTTATAACGAGCCATGATCGCCTGCATCCTGCTCGCGTTCTCAGAAATATCTTCCTGATCTCCCTTGCGCGTTGCGTCGACCCACTTTGCATAGTTCTTGTCGAATTGACTCTGGTCGTCTGCCGTGAGCACGCCGTGCCAAGCCTGCGGTTGCGCATACGTAACCTGAGCCTGACTGGCAGTGGTGCCGACGGCGAAGGCGATCAGCAGAGCGGATAAAGCTAAGACTCTCTTCATGCAGCCTCCTCCGAAACCTGTGGTGCTTCGCTTGTTCTGTCGTTTCGTATTTAGATGATCACGGAAAATGCCGAGATGACCCAGCCAGAGCTGATCGAGAGCTGCTGAGGAGGACAGCGGCAGGTCAGTGTTCCAGACTGGGAAGAGCATCTGTTCAAGTTCAAGTTGCCGTCATCGTGTCGAAACGCGAAATGCTGGCAAAACGCCGGCATAAGCAGAACCAGCGATGCACAGGTCGCGTAAGACAGTTGACACTCTGCAAACCGTGTCATCCTAAAGCGCTTCTTTTGCGCGAAGGATCTCCTGCGATGTCTCGGAGATAATCGCAGGCTAGGGGGCTCCTCCACGAAAAAGCCCACCAGCATGGGCCAAAGAGTCCCGCAGCTGCAATTTCAGACGACGCATTCCCCCGGGGATCCTTCGCGCAAAAGAAGCGCTTCAGGATGACAAACCTCAAGCATTTCGATTCAACAAGCACCAGTTCATGATCCAGGGCTTACGCGCTGGGCTACGCTTCTGTCGGCCCTGCGGGCCGCTCGCCTCTGGCCTTCCCAAATCTATTCTTCCCGGTTCAGAACCGCCGATGGACGTCGTCATGAAAATCACACAATCACAAAATCATCAAATCACGAAATTAGAAGACAACGGGCCGAGGGCCGCCGTACTCCACGTCACGCGTACATGTCCTGCTATTTGCAAACGAATTACCCCCGTAACAATGCGACGCACAATTGCTTTGTGATCGCGTCGATATCGTGCCTACACTGCGCGGAGTATGAAGAAGATAGCTGTATTCGCATTGTTTGCGGCCGGTATGGCGCAATCCGCTTT
>DATLKS010000548.1:0-1754 GCA_035538255.1 Terriglobales bacterium | reverse complement strand
GGCACGGCTGTTTTTTTGGAAAGCCACAATTCATCCACGGACAAAACTTCACTGGAGCTGAGAATCACCGACCGCTCAATTACGTTCCGCAACTCACGGATATTTCCAGGCCAGTCATAGGACTGCAGCAAATGCAGTGTCTTGTTATCGAATGATTGGATGTGCTTGCCGCCCTTAGTGGCGAAGCGTTGCACGAAATACTCGACCAACATCAGGATGTCGTCCTGCCTTTCGCGGAGGGGTGGCACCTCGATGGGAAACACGTTGAGTCGATAAAACAGGTCCTGGCGGAAAGTTCCATTGGCGACGGCTGCGTTCAAATCACGATTCGTGGCAGTGATAACGCGAACATCGACATGTACTGACTGCCTTCCTCCGACCCGCTCAAATTCGCGTTCCTGGAGCACCCTCAATAACGCGGCCTGCGTATCGGGCAATAGTTCGCCAATCTCATCGAGGAAAATCGTTCCCCCGTCCGCCAGTTCGAACCGACCGACTCGCCGCTGCGTTGCTCCCGTAAAAGCGCCCTTCTCATGACCGAACAATTCGGAAGCAATTAAATCCCGTGGGATGGCTGCGCAGTTCACGCTCACGAATGCTCGCGAGCTTCGATGCGATCTTCGGTGGATGGCGCGTGCGACAAGCTCCTTGCCTGTTCCTGTTTCGCCCGTGATGAGAACCGTAGAATCGCTCGGAGCGACTTTGGCAATTCGGGAAAGAACGGCCTTCAGAGGCATCGATGTGCCGACAATTTCCTCGAACATCGAAGCCTTATCGATCTCCTCGCGAAGGGCAACGTTTTCCTGCTGAAGCCTCTCCTCAGCTCTCTTGCGTTCATCAATATCCGTTAGCGCAACATACCAACGTTTGACCTGTCCCTTGTCGTCGTGCAGCGGATTGTGACGAACCAGAAACCACCGATAATTCCCATCCGCTCCCCGCACACGCACCTCCGACTCGTAAGCGGAGCCCCTGGAGCGAGTAGCTTCGAAATCGCGCGTCGCTCGTTCCTGGTCATCAGGATGAACGAACAAACTGGAGCGAAAAGCATTTCCGGATGTCTGCCGCCACTCTTCAAGACTAACGCCGTAGTAATCGAGCGCAATGCGGTTGGCATAAAGACGTTCACCACCGGGTCCATATACCCTAACCTGTTGAGGCGCGAGGTCCAGCATTTGCCGGAGCTCTGCTTCCTGCTCGCGGATTTTGTCTTCTGCGCGCTTGCGATCCGTGATGTCCTGCACCGTTCCGAACATGTGATAGGGCTGGCCGGACGCGTCTCTCTTCACATCGCCCTGAAAGTGGGCAATGCGCACTTCGCCGGTTGGCCGGATCACTCGACATTCGGCGTCGAAGCGGGCGCCGCCGCCAAGAGCCTCATCCATGCCTCGCTGCCAATCTTCGGGGTAGATCTTTTCCTGACAGGTCGCTATGTCCATAGGACGTTCCTGAGGCTGCATTCCATAGATGCGATAGGTCTCATCCGACCAGTTCACGCGACCCGTTAAAATGTCCCATTCCCAGTAGCCGACATGGGCGATGCTCTGGGCCTCTTCAAGCTTGGCTTTGCTTTCCTGCAAATCCCGCGATAGGACCCTTAGCGCGTCCTCGGCTCGCTTGCGGTCAGTGATGTCGATTACAGTTCCTGTGAATTCGATGAGATCGCCAGAGGGGCCGAAAACAGGATGACCAATGCTGCGAATGTCCCTGACGGCGCCACCCGGATGCACAATGCGATAATCCACTTCTTCGTC
>DATLKS010000547.1:0-2670 GCA_035538255.1 Terriglobales bacterium | reverse complement strand
AGGCCCTTGGCGACGCTCTAGATCTGAAAGATGCCGAAACGGAAGGCCACTCCAAGCGCGTTACAGCTTTCACGATCGCCATGGCACGCGCGATGGGAATGTCAGGAGACAAGATTCGCGTGATCGCCCGCGGAGCCTTTCTGCACGACATCGGCAAAATGGCGATTCCAGACGCGATCCTGCGCAAACCGGGAGCTCTCACCGAACCTGAAATAATGATCATGCGCGAACACTGTGCGCGCGGCTATCACATGCTGAAGAAAATCCCGTTTCTGGCCGATGCCGCGGAGATCGTCTACTCGCATCAGGAGAAATACGATGGCACCGGTTATCCGCGCGGGTTAATGGGAGACGAGATCCCGATCGGAGCGCGTCTATTTGCTGTCGCCGACACATTAGACGCAATTACCTCTGATCGGCCTTATCGCGCAGCCCAAAGCGTGGACGCCGCTCGTGCAGAGATCAGACGCTTTTCCGGTACACAATTCGATCCCAAGGTGGTGGAGATCTTTCTCGACATGCCGGAGTCAATCTGGGAAGATCTGCGCCGCGAAATTAACTCCCACGCTCGTAAGTACGCTTATCCCTCAAAGTTCGCTGAAGCCAAGGTCTAAAACTCCGACTGAGGTTCTGGCCTGCCGCCGTTGAAACCTCTCTGATACCCTGCACATCTAGTCTCACAATCGACATTCTGAAAATGCAAGAACTCGACCAACTCGCCCCCGCTACTCGTCATGTGCACAGCATGAGCTTCGTTCGTTACGTGCTGCTTGCGCTCATCATCATTGGCAGTACGCTTGGCGATGTTTATGTTGCCAAAGGCATGAAGCAGATTGGCGAAATATCCGTTCGGCGGTGGCACGATTTGCTTTTTGCCCCGCTGAACCCCTACGTGGCACTCGGTGTCGCCCTGCTGATGATGTTCTACATCTCTTATCTTGCATCGCTGTCGTGGGCGGACCTCTCGTACATCATGCCTGCTACCACGTTCGGCTACGTGCTCACAGCATTGCTGGCACACTTCATGCTGGGGGAAAAAATACCAATCACGCGGTGGATCGGCATTGTGATGATCACCTTCGGTGTAGGTTTCATCACTGGCGGTCCTTCGCTTACGGTGACGCCCACACCCGAGGGCGTGTCTCCACACCTCGAGGTGCATTCATGAACCACCTCGGCCTGGTCGCAACCTGGGCCATGATTCTGGTGTTAGTAGGGTTGAATTCTGCGGGCGATATGTCCACAGCGACGGCAATGCGACGCGTAGGAGATTTCTCCGAGCTTCGCCGCTCAGCCGGAATCTTCGGAGTCGTGCGAGCTGTCCTGACCGAGCCATGGTTCTTCATCGGACTACTGGCGATGGCGCTCAGCTTCTTCGCCATGCTCGCCGCGCTCTCGCTCATCGACCTGAGCATCGTGATTCCCGCCTCGGCCTCGATGAGCTTTCTGCTGAATCTCTTTGGCGCCAAGTTCATTCTGAAAGAGCATGTAAGCAAACGAAGATGGCTCTCTGGAATGCTGGTGCTGGGCGGGATTGTTCTGCTCAGGACCTGACGAGGCGCTCAGCCGAAGAGGCGCATGAGACCTTGCGCAGGCAAGTCAGGGATTAGGAATTCCTGTTTTCTTCCGGCCGCTTCCGCCAACATCTCGGCCGCCTGATATCCGCTGCGGACGGCACCTTCCATGGTCGCCGGCCAGCCAGTGGCGGTCCAATCGCCGGCGAGGAAGAGACGCGGCCATGGTGAGTTCGCACCTGGACGATATGAGTCCGATCCCGGCAGAGCGGAATACGTCGCATGAATTTCCTTCACCACCGTGGCCTTAAGCAGCTTCGCCTCTTTTGCAACCGGAAAGAACTCCGCGAGCTCCCGCATTGCCAGATCGATGATCTCCTGTCGTCCCACTTCAATCAGCGACTTCGACGAGCTTACGACCAACTCCAGGTAACTTCCCTGCCCTGATTCCTGCCGCTGGGGCTGCAGCTTCGACTTCTGAAACATCCACTGGATGGTGCGATCCAGCAGCACGGCATGCGGAAGCTCCGTGATCTCGCGATCAAACCAAAGATGAATACCGGTGATCGGCGAACTCTCGAATCTATCGAGTTGGGCGCGAAGGGCTGAACTCAGCTCTCCTGTACCATTTTGGGATGGAAGAAGCTTGCCTAATAGATGGTGCGGAACTGCAAGGATGCCATGGCTGAAGCGCTCACTCGTTGTGCCTGCCCGCAGCATCACCTGGTTCTGCTCAGGAACAATTCCATCAATCCCGGTGCGCAGAAGTACGCGCCCGCCGCGGCGCTCGATGTAAGAAATCGCACAAGCATATAGCTGAGAAAGTGGGACCGTTGGCACGCCCATTTTCCCCGCTTCGGCCGACTTCAGGAACGACTCGCGAAAAACTTGCGCTCCATACCGAAATGAAATTCTGTCTAAGTCTTCATTAACCGCGCTCACCAGGACAACTTTCCAGAAGCGATCCATTGCACGCTGCGTCTGACCATGGTCATTAAGCCAATCAGCAAAGCTCTTCGGACCATCTGCGGGAAGCGGTCCCATTAGCAAGCGCATCGCGCGTGCAATCGCGACCTTGTCGCCAAATGAGAGCGAAGCAGCCTTTAAGAACGACAGCGAAGTGTGCAACGGGGCCGGCAAAATGGACGGGGCAATC
>DATLKS010000546.1:0-3120 GCA_035538255.1 Terriglobales bacterium | reverse complement strand
TCCTCCAGCATCATTTTGCGTAGATGGGTCACAGGGACCTCCTTGTGACCCAAAAATTTATCTGATAGAAAACCTCACACTGTCGACATCAGCCACGCGGTAGCCTCCGCCGCGCGAGCGGCTTTGTTCTTACGGGCAATTCGGAACTTACCGGATCATACTTTCCTGCGCGCCAGCAACTCTGGAGCTGGCATTTTGATCGCAAAGAGCTGCAGCAGGAGACGAGCTGGCCGGAGTAGCGGAACGCTCCTGACGTTTCTCGGTGAACAGCATAGGCGCAACATGCATCGCAGTAACTGCTACCACATGGCCGAACGATACTGATGTGGTTGCACCTAGGAATTCACGAGCGCTTTGTATTGGCCTGACAATCCATTTCGAATAAATCCCGTTCTGCGCTGCAAACCCTCCCATGCGTTTTCAGCCGCCGCACTTATCCTTCTTATCGTGACCTCGCTTGCGTGCGGCTCATCACAGCACTTTACCCCACCTTCTTCCGGGTCACCGGGAACAGGCTCGGGCGCGGGCGGGTCGAGTAACGGCGGGTCTTCTCCCACGAACACGACGTTGCAGGGAGAGACCGGCAACAACACTGCCGCGGCCGACTCGTTTGCCGGCGAAACTAACGGCAATGGCCGACCCGGGAACGTAAGCAAGGCGCCCATGTCGGAGCTGCTCTATTCCGGCGCCGGCACTAAGATCTACGCCCACTACATGCCTTGGTTCGGCAGCAGCAGCCACATGAACGTCGGCTATCGCTCAGACGATCCAGTGCAAGTGAAAAAGCAAGTCGAAGACATGATCAGCCGCGGCATTCAAGGCGCGATTGTGGACTGGTACGGTCCCGCCTCCACTCTCGCAGATAACAGCACAAAACTCCTGATGAAAGAAGCCGAAGGTCACGCAGGGTTTACATTTGCTGTAATGGAGGATGCGGGCGCGCTGGTGACGGCTGCAGAGCAGAATGGGTGCGACGTCACAACGCAGCTCATCGCCGATCTTAACTACTTACTCTCCACATATGCTTCTTCGTCTGCGTACATGAAGGTGAACGGTAAGACACCCATCTTCATGTTCGGCGTGACAGGATGGTACGAAGACTGGTCACGCGTGCAGGCGGCGCTGCCTTCCAGCGCCGTGCTGATTTTCCGCGGAGGAGAAGGTCTTACGCTCAGCGCCTCCGGCGGCGCCTTCCAGTGGTTGGACATCAATTCAAACGATCCCTTCGATGAGCAAATCAGCGCGCAGGACTCGTTTTACCGTGCAGCCAGCGGCAAAGCAAACCTGGTTATCCTCGGCTCCGCCTACAAGGGCTTCAATGACACAGCGGCAGAATGGAGCACGAATCGCGTCGTCGATCAGCGCTGCGGGCAGACTTGGCTCGATACCTTCGCAGACATTGGGAAACATTATTCTGCGTCGAATCAGCTCGGGGCTGTGCAGATCGTTACCTGGAACGACTATGAAGAAGGAACAGCGATTGAGCCGGGCATCGACAACTGCGTTTATCTCGTACCGTCCGTTTCTGGGAATACTCTTAATTGGTCAGTGAACGGCGGCAGCGAGGCCACGATCGACCACTACACGGTTTTTTCTTCGAATGATGGGCAGAACCTAACCAAGCTCGCCGCTGTTCCGGCGGGAACTCACGCATTCGACCTGAGTTCGTCCAAGCTGACTTCGGCATCGCTCTACGTAAAAGCCACTGGCAAGCCCTCGATCCGCAATGTGATGTCGGCGCCCGTAGCATTCCGCGCAGGCGATACGCCGCCGGAGGTTACGCTCAGCGTAACCCAGCCCTCTGACCTTACCATCAATGCCTCGCTCAATGCAGGCAGCCCCGCGTCTTCACGCATCGATTTCGGCGATGGCACGGTGATGAACGGCACCAGTGCCGTGCATAAATACGCGACTCCCGGCCGCTACGTTGTCACAGCTACCGCTTTCGATCAGGCCGGGGCATCAGCTATCGCTGTAACCGCTGTGGAAGCCAAAGCAACTGGGCCCGGAGTAACCATCTTCGCACCGGCGAACGCGGCGACCGTTAACTGGCCCACTACGCTGATCGCTTCGGCCAACTCGGCTGCGCCTATCGCGCGCATGAACGTTTACATCGATGGTCAACTCGCCTATGCCGCGAATGGCGGCGTAATCAACGCAAACTTGAAAGTATTTACCGGATCCCGGCAGATCGTTGTAGAGGCGATCGATGCCGCAGGAACGGCCCAGCGTACCTCGGTAAATGTTGTCGCAGAGCCGGGAGACCTCCCGCCGAACCCAGTGGTGAGCATCCGTCCTCTTTCGGGAAACACAGTCCTGGCCTGCTCAGCAGGGTCGCACGATCCGGATGGCTTCCTGCTCACATGGCACTACAAATTCAGTGACGGCGCGGACTTCTTTACACCGGCAGCGGTGCACACCCTCCCAGGCCCGGGTACATACTCCGTGGGGCTGACGGTGTCCGATCAGTTCGGCGCGACCGGGTCGACATCGCAGAGCTTCTCCACCTCGAGTACTTCAGCCCAGCAGGCAGTACAGAAGTTGCAATTAAGCGCGCCGCCCTCATTCAAGGAGTCGCCGAGGTACAAGCCTGAACCGATTCGGCGACCGTAAGGTTACTCGCACACTCTCGTTATATCCCAGCCGCTTCGCGACGCCTCCGGCGCGTGCTCTCGCCCAATACGCTTGCATTTATAGTCGATCATCGATATAACGATTATCGTTATACCAAAGCCCAAGCTCAATCCGCTGCCCGCGGCCGCGTTCCACATCCTGATGGCGCTGACTGATGGCGATCTTCACGGCTACGAAATCATGCGGCGCGTGGAAATACAAACTGACGGACGCACGCGCATCGGACCCGGAACGCTGTACAGCTCGATCCAGACGTTGCTCGACGCAGGATTCATCGCCGAAGTCGGGTCACCCCGCGATGAAGACGTAAACGATGAACGGCGCCGTTACTACCGCGTGACTGCGGCGGGACGCAAGACCGCCTGCGACGAGGCGGAGAGGCTGGCAGATCTGCTGCGTGTCGCCCGCGCAAAAAGAATCCTGAGGGGCGAGTATGTTTGAACAACTCTGCGCCCTTCTGTTGCGAATATACCCTGCCGAGTTTCG
>DATLKS010000545.1:0-3513 GCA_035538255.1 Terriglobales bacterium | reverse complement strand
CGACGTGAGCATGGAGGAAGAAACCTACCGCCGCAAGGGGATCGCATCGCTGATCGAGATTGCAGGCGACATCGAGGGTCGCATCATTCTCGACACCGATCCTGTGACGGCCATACACATCGCCAAGCACCTCGCAGGTGGAGAAGTGGAATCCTCCGACGAACTAGTGCGCGAGACTATTTGTGAACTCGCCAACATGGTGATCGGCAACGCCGTCACCAGCCTCAACGACCAAGGCTTCCGCTTCAAGATTTCGCCTCCCGAAGTGCACACGGCGGAGCAAGGCTTAAGTGGAAGCGAAGAAACCGAAGCCCTGGTCATGTGCTTTGAGACCGCAAAGGGCAGCGTGTACATGAATATCGCGATGCGCTATAACCGCCGGAGAAAAGAAGAGCGTTCCGCGTCAGTGGTGGCCTAACAGCGGTTTTTTGTCAGCATCCACTTCAGGCGTGCCGATAAGATCGCCTCTGTAGTTTGCCGTCCTTATTGATCTATCCTCCGACAGCTATAAACAGCGGGCTCAAATGTGTGCACGAAGAGGTGCACGTCGGATCAACCTGAGGAGTCGAGATCCGTTGTGGATTCCCAGTGCCGTCCGTAAGTTCGGAATCGGAAGACGTCAAGATTACTGATACGTTCTGAGAATCACGATTTGCAGTCAAGACCTTCGCGCTAGCCCCATCTGACGCGATCCATACCGGAGTGGTTCCCACAGGCACTGTTTTTGTCACGGCAAGGTTCAGACTGTTGATCACACTCACCGAATTGGATCCTGTATTGGCGACGTAAACGCGAGTTCCGTCCGCCAAAGCTGTCACTGAGCGCGGGTTGGCTCCTACATTGACATTCGTTACCGTCTTGAATGCAGGCGAAGTAGGATCGCCGTTGATCACGCTCAGCGAGTTTGATCCCGAATTGGTAACTAGCACCCGTTGGTTCTTGGCGTCGAAGACTGCGTAGTTAGGCGAGGTACCAACAGTTAGAGTAGCGATGACCGTGTGACTCGTCGCGTCGATAACGCTCACGTTTCCCGAGTCGTGGTTAATGACGAACACCCGGCTGCTATCAGCGGATGGAACCGCCCATACCGGCTTCGTGCCGACCGGTACGGTTGCCAGCAGGCTTCCATCTGCCGTCGCGATAACAGTTACCGTCCCGTCTCCCTGGTTCACCACATACAGTTCCTTCGAGTTGGGAAGCGCCGTCACGTTCACGGGAGCGTTCCCCACCTGAATCTCATTAGTAAGAGCGACGGGAGAACCTCCGACTGCCGCTAGTCTGTTGCGTCCATTTTCGACGACATAGAGTGTGCCGTTGACGTCGACAACGGATATGGGCCTTGCTCCCTGGGGTAGTCCGATCGTCGTAGCAGCTGAAATGCTTGAGGTTATTGGAGTAGTCAGAGAGTGCGTATCGGTGTGTCGGGTAATCGTGTCGCCTGCATAGTCGACGGTGGTAACCGTCACGACAAATCCGGCGCTATTTTCAACCAGCGCAAACACCGGAGCCTGGCCCACTGGAACAACTCCCTCAATTGTGTCGCCGGAGACGTTCAGATCACTAGCCTGGCTGGTAGTCGCAGCAGAGCATGGATTATTCGGATCTGAATTACTCGTAGTGAACTGGCAGGATGTAAATACTGCAAGCCGGAAGTTCTGGGGATCGGGAGCGGGTTGCGGCAGCGGCGTCGCCACTGGGCGAAAAACGTCACCGCATCCCGAGATTAGGGTCAGAGCCACGGCCGCGCAGCCTATGGCGGCCAAACGTAAAAACTTCATCCACGCTCCCGATTGTGATTGGTTCCTGCTTGGTTGATTGTAAACAGGCGAGAGCAGGTGCGCCACTTGCGTCGAATAAACATGGACGAATCGGCAACAGCGTAAAGACAAAAGCTAAAGCTCATCTTCAAGCTACCTGCCCATCCACTTCGGTTTGCGCTTCTCCATCCAGGCGCGGATACCTTCCTGTGCATCTTCGGTTTTGATGAGTTCTTTCAGATAGATTTGTTCTGCGCGGCCAAGCCCCTTTTCAAAATGGGCCGCATCCCACGCGTAGAGCGCTCGCTTGGCATGCATCAAAGCCACGGGACTGAGTGCGGTAAGACCTTCAATGTACTCCGCGACCGTTTGCTTCAGCTTATCGGCGGGCACCGCGCGACTGGCGAAGCCGATCCGCTCAGCCTCGCGGCCATCGAAAGTGCGGCCGGTCAGGACGAGCTCTGCGGCAAGCTTCTGGCCAACGATGGCGGCCAATGCTGCCGCCGCGACTGGTGGAAAACACCCAAGCCGGATCTCGGGAAATCCCCAATGCGCGCCGTCGGTTGTGATGACGATGTCGCAGACCATCGCCAACTCTGCGCCTCCTCCCAGACAATATCCCTTTACGGCGGCGAGCGTTACTTTCGAGGTTTTCACCAGCCGGCGAATGGCGCCATCGAACTTCTCCAGCATCGTGACAACCTTGTCCGGGGTGTGGGACGGAATATCGACGCCGTTGGAAAAGTGTTCCCCAGCGGTGGAAACGAGAATTGTAGAAATCTCCGGACGCTGCTCGAGATCATGTAGTGCGAAAGCCAGTTCATCCATCATCTGAAAATCAATGATGTTCTGCTTGCCATTGGAGAGGATCAGGCGAGCAATTGAAGCCTCGCGCTCGACGACCACGCGAGACGATGCTGGTTGAATTTCACCCATCGGAGATTGGTACTCTGTAACTTGCAGGAAACTGCGCGTACTCACTTCGCAGTAAACACGGCTGAGCGCTTTTCGATGTAGGCGTTGAGCCCTTCTTTCGCGTCGTCGCTCTCGAAAAGAAGCTGCTGGTTTTCGCGCTCGAGGGCCAGAGCGGATTCGATGGGGATCTCCCATCCGCTCTGCACGGCACGCTTGATACGACCCACGGCGAGCGCGGCTTTGTTCGGCGGACAGAATTGGCGTGCGTATTCGAGCACGGCAGGCATGAAGCCTTCACGCTCGAATACGTCATTCACCATTCCCAGTTCCTTCGCTTCGGCGAAGTTAATCGTCTTGCCCAGGGCCATCAGCTCAATCGCCTTTGACTTCCCGACTAATCGCGACAGCCGCTGCGTTCCGCCGGTACCCGGCAGCACGCCGAGATTCACCTCCGGCAATCCGATCTTGCCGGAGTCTTTGCGTGCGATGCGGATATCCGCCGCCATGGCGATCTCCAGCCCTCCACCAACGCAGTGGCCGTTAATCGCGGCGATTACCAATTTGGGAGTATGTTCCAGACGAAGCAGAGTCTCGTTGGCGTGCAGGCAGAAATAATACTTGTAGGTAGGATCGACGCTGGTGAGCATGTTGATGTTCGCGCCGGCGGAGAAGAATTTGTCGCCTGCGCCAGTGATCACGATCACGTACACATCTTCATCCATCCGCGCGCGCAGGATCGCGTCGTCGAGCTGGCGATTCATCTCGTATGTGTAGGTATTGGCGGGAGGATCGTTGATCTCGAGGATGGCGATACCGGCGTCGGTCCGGTAATTGATGAGAG
>DATLKS010000544.1:0-4132 GCA_035538255.1 Terriglobales bacterium | reverse complement strand
TGCAGCCTGGGCCGTCCGACCAATTGTTAGAGCTCGCTACTGGGACCGCCCGGTGCTCGTGATGGAGGATCCGGGTGGCGTTCCACACGATCGATTGCTCGGCCAGCCATTGGATACAGGGCTTTCGCTGCGGATCGGCATCAGCCTTTCGAATGCGATCGATCAGTTACATCGACGGGACATCGTGCACAAGGATATCAAGCCGGCGCACATTCTAGTGGACTCTAACACCGGCCAGTGCTGGCTAAGAGGGTTTGGCATCGCTTCGCGGCTTCCGCGCGAGCGCCAGGCTCCGGAACCTCCCGAGTTTATCGAAGGCACGCTTGCGTACATGGCGCCCGAGCAGACCGGACGGATGAATCGTGCCATCGATTCGAGGAGCGACCTTTACTCGCTCGGTGTCACCCTTTACGAAATACTGACCGGCAGCCTTCCGTTCAACGCTTCAGATCCGATGGAATGGGTGCATTGCCACATTGCCAGGCAGCCGGTACCCCCAAGCGATCGGGCAAAAAATCTCCCCGCCCAGATTTCCGCGATTGTAATGAAGCTCTTAGCGAAAACCGCCGAAGAGCGGTACCAAACAGCGGCGGGTGTTAAAAGTGATCTTCAGGATTGTTTGGATGCGTTGGAGGGATCGTCCGGCAGCCGCCGGATCCGCCATAGCCGTTCGAGTGGTGCCTCAGACCCGGAGCAACACCAGCTTACGGCGGCGGCGGATCCTCGCGATCCGTTACGGCGCGCGGGGATCCGACTTCGCCAGTCGTCGGAGGAAATGAGATCAAACACTGAGGCTATGTCGGATCCGGCGGCTGCCGGACGCGCTCTCCCTTCGGGGTCCATCGCCGCTTTTCCGCTGGGCGCACACGACACACCGGACCGCCTTTTAATTCCCCAAAAACTGTATGGAAGAGGCCGCGAGGTCGATGCTTTGCTTGCCGCCTTCGACCGCGTGGTGGTGACTGGCCGGCAGGAGTTCGTCTTGGTTTCAGGGTATTCTGGTATCGGCAAGTCTGCGGTGGTCAATGAGCTTCACAAAGCGATTGTGCAGCCGCGAGGCATTTTCATTTCCGGGAAATTCGAACAGCACAAGGGAGAAATTCCATACTCTACGCTGGCCCAAGCTTTCCAAGGTCTTATTCGTGGAATCCTTGGCAAAAGCGAAGCCGAGCTTGGCCGTTGGCGAACCGCTATACTGGATGCGGTCGGTCCAAACGGCCAGCTCATGGTGAACGTCATCCCCGAGCTTGAATTGATTATCGGCAAACAGACGCGTTTTCCGGAAGTTCCAGTTACAGAAGCGGAAAGCCGTTTCCGTACTGTCTTCCGGTCCTTCTTGGCGGTGTTCGCGCGGGAAGAGCACCCGCTGGTACTTTTTCTCGACGACCTCCAATGGATCGACGCGGGCACTCTCAAGCTTTTGAAAGACTTCGTCGCGCACCCCGATGTCCGACATCTGCTCCTCGTTGGAGCATATCGGGATAACGAGGTTAGCGCATCACACCCGCTGATGCAGGCGCTGGATGCTATTCGCCAGGCTGGGGTAGTCGTGGACGACATTGCTGTCGGACCGCTAACGCTCGAGGATGTGACTGAATTCGTGGCGGACACGCTGCACTGCGGACTTGCCACAGCGGAGCCCTTAGCCGCCGCGGTGAACCAGAAAACGCAGGGTAACCCGTTTTTCGTGATCCAATTTATCACTTCCCTTTATGAGGAACTCCTCCTCAAATTCGATCGGGAGAAAGGGACCTGGAATTGGGATCTGGATCGTATCCAATCCAGGCGATTCGCGGACAATGTCGTCGACCTCATGGTAAACAAGCTCGAGCAGTTACCGGTCGGCACCCGGGAAACGCTTAAACGTCTAGCCTGCCTCGGAAGCATGGCCGGAATCCCGCTTCTAGCCATGGTACAAGGCAGGTCAGAGGAGGAGGTTCAAGCGGATTTGTGGGAGGCTGTTCGCCGTGAGCTAATTGTACGTTTGGAGGAGGGTTCCTATCAGTTTGTCCACGATAGGGCATGGGAAGCGACCTATTCGCTGATCCCAGAAGAACTACGCGCCGAGGCCCATCTGCGAATTGCTCGGTTGCTCACCGACAACATTGCTCCAGAGAAACTGGACGAATCGATTTTTCAAATCCTGAACCAGATCAATCGAGGAGCGGCTTTGCTTAGCCACGGCGTTAGCGCACTGGGTTATCTAAGGTTCTCGCGGGATGAACGTGAACAAATCGCTCAGTTATATGTTTTGGCGGGTAAACGCGCCAAAACTTCTACCGCCTACACTTCCGCGCTCGAGTACCTGCGTACGGCCGCGGATCTTTTGGAGGACGATTCTTGGGGACATAAGCATGAGCTGATCTTTGATTTGGAGTTGCACCGTGCGGAATGCGAATTTCTAGCCGGTCACTCTGCGGCTGCCGAGCAACGCTTGACGATGCTTTCATCCCGCGCCGCGAATCCGGCCGAGCTTGCGACGGTCACGTGTTTACGCGTGGATCTTTACACGACACTGGACCGGACCGATCGCGTCGTTGCTGTCTGTCTCGACTACCTCCGAAATGTGGGCATTGAGTGGTCAGCCCATCCGACAAACGAAGAAGCGCGTCACGAATATGAGCGAATCTGGGTAAAAATCGGGGATCGAACGATCGAGGAACTCATTGACCTGCCCTTAATGACCAATCCAACATCGCTCGGAACTCTGGATGTGCTGACCAAGTTCCTGGGGCCGGTCGCGTATACCGACCCTAATCTGGTCTCACTGACTGCCTGTCGGGCGATCAATCTGAGTCTGGAACAAGGCAACGGCGACGGTTCATGCGTCGCTTATGTGTGGCTCGGCCGCATAGCCGGCCCGCACTTTGGTGATTACAAGGCCGGATTTCGATTTGGCCAACTCGGCTACGAACTGGCGGGGAAACGTGACTTGGAGCGGTTCAAAGCTTCAACGTACCTCTGGTTCGCTCAATTTGTGATGCCATGGACGAAGCATGTCCGGAGCTGTCGTGAGCTGATTCGCTGGGCGTTCGAAGCTGCGAGTAAGGCCGGCGATATCACCACGCAGTCGTACTGCTTCGACAACCTGAACACCAACTTTCTCGCCGGGGGGGATCCGCTCATTGAGGCACAAAGTCAGGCTGAGAGCGGTCTGCAGTTTGTTGAGAGGACGCGTTACGGGTTCGCTATCGATATCATTAAAGGACAGCTGGGACTTATCCGAACTCTCCGGGGGCTGACTCGCAAATTTGGGCGTTTCGACGACGAACAGATCAGCGAAACGCAGCTCGAGGGCCACTTTGCGACCGAACCCGCTGCGACCCAGCCGGCGTGTTGGTATTGGGTCCGAAAGCTGCAAGCACACTTCTTTGCGGGCGACTATCAGGAGGCCCTCGATGCAGCGGCCAAGGCTCAACCGCTGCTTTGGGCATCGCCAGCAACTTTTGAAGTCGCGGAATATCACTTCTACGCTGCCTTGACCCGGGCTTCTGTGTGCGAGGGTCGATCGTCGGATAAGCAAGGCGAAGGCGCGCCACTCCGCCACTCCAGGATTCCCGCCCGCAACGCTTCGCGTAGCGATGCGGGCGGGCCATCACTCCGCGCGACCAGACCCGAGGACGACGACGAGGACAGCTTGCCCGACGAAGCTTTAACTCTTCCGGTTGGCAGCTCTGTAGGTGAGCGAAGTCGGGAGAACGAAGCGCCTAGCGAGCATTTTAAGGCACTGGTTGAACATCACAAGCAGCTCGCGCTCTGGTCCAGCAATTGCCCGGAAAATTTCGAGAACCGAACCGCTCTGGTGGAAGCAGAAATTGCGCGAATCGAAGAACGCGAACTTGCTGCCGAGCAGCTTTACGAAAAAGCCATTCGGTCTTCCCGCAGTAACGGGTTTGTGCACAACGAGGCGATTGCCAGTGAGCGGGCGGCCCACTTCTACGCCGTGCGCGGTTTCGATACGATCGCCGAGACGTACTTGCGGAAAGCTCGCTACTGCTATCTGCGTTGGGGAGCCGCTGGCAAAGTGCGCCAACTTGACGAGCTGCACCCGCAGTTACGGGAGGAAGAAGAGCCGGTATCCGGTCTGACGAGCACGATCGGGACGCCAATCGAGCAACTGGATCTAGCGACC
>DATLKS010000543.1:0-6582 GCA_035538255.1 Terriglobales bacterium | reverse complement strand
CAGTCGAAGGTGAATTATCGAATTCATGAAGAAGGCGGAAAGCTCTGGCTCGATTTCGACGGTGCAGACGGCAAAGCACTACCTGGAAGACGGGAACTCCTGTACTACATCGGCTCGGCAACGCTAGAGGGACGGACTTATCCTTTCAAGGTCGACGGCGTTCTTTTCGAATCTCCGATCAACTGGTACGCTCAGCAGCGGCTGTGGGATATGACTCCCAATAATGAGAAAACCACCGAGGCGCCTCTCAATCTGCCTGCTTTTCCAGAGTGCTTGAACTGCCATAGCAGTGGCATGCAGCCTCCGGCGCCCGGAACTCAAAATTTGTACTCGATTCCTCCATTTGCTCACGCCGGTATCACTTGTGAGCGTTGCCATGGTCCGGCGCTGGAGCACGCTCTACGTGGGAATCAAATGATGTCTCTCCGAAATCTTCCCGCGGACCGTCGCGACGAAATATGCATGCAATGCGATTTAGAGGGAGATGCCAGTGTCGAGCGATCTCATCGCCACATATATGACTTCAAGCCGGGGATGACCTAATTAGATTTTGTGCATTATTTCGTTTTTTGCGAACAAAGGAGGGCAGCGCGCCGCGAGCCAGTTCGAGGCGCTCGCTCAAAGCCGCTGCAAGCAGGTCTCTGGAGCTAAAATGACCTGTACTACTTGTAACGATCCGCACAGCGAGCCTGAGCCGGCCAGGGTAGTGGCCTACTTCCGCAACAAATGCATTTCCTGTCATGGAAATGCATTTGCCGAGAAGCATCATTCTGAGGACCCGAACTGTATCGGTTGTCACATGCCCTCACTCTCCAGCAAGGATGTAACTCACACGGAGGAGACTGATCACCGCATCTTGCGGCATCAGGCCCAGACATCTGGTGTTCTGGCAACCTCCCAATTTCGAGACCTGCAACCGTTTGCTATCTATCCTCAGACAAGTAACGATGTTCGCGATCTCGCGCTGACCTATGAAAGTCTGGTTGAATGTGGGGACAGTTCCATCTCGGGAAAAGCAGAACGGCTGCTCGAGTTGCCCGACAAGCAAGATCCGAACGACGCTCCGGTGCTAACCGCATTGGGTTATATCGCGCAGGAACATGGAGATACCGATCGTTCGCGGCAATATTATGATCGCGCGCTGTGTAACGACAGCACAGCCCAGGAAGGCGCGACGAATCTTGGAGTGATTGAGGCGAAAGAAGGTCATTTACGGCAGGCTGTCTCGTTGTGGCAGGCGGTGTTCAAGGAGGCTCCGTGGCGCAGTAGCGTGGGAGTGGACATCGCGCTGGGATACTGTGCCGCGAATCACTACGATGAGGCGAGAGCCTACGTGAAGCGCGTGCTGGAATTCAATCCAGATTTTGCGCTAGGCCGATCCCTGCTCGATCATCTGTCAGCCAACCCGCCCGCCTGCTCTCTCAAGAATTAACTTGAGCGAGCGGGCACCAGATGCGCGTGGAATTCATTCTGGTTAACTATGAACGGCTATCTCGCCATATCGGTGTTGGCAATAAGTGGGGCGTGCACTGTGAACGTAACCGCTCAGACAGGGGCAGCTTCGTTCCAATCGCAAGCGTCCTCTCAATCGGATTCTCTATCCAATGCCAAGCGCCTAATCGACCAAGACAAACTGGACGAAGCCATTCAAAGCCTGAAGACACTTGAGCGGCAGTACCCGGAAACAAAGGGTGTTCAATTTCAGCTTGGCCTTGCCTACTACCGCAAAGGAGACTTTGCTGTGGCGGAATCGGCACTCGCGAAAGCTATGCAGGAGGACCCGCAGAATCGCGAAGCAGTGCAACTGCGTGGGTTGAGTTTCTTTCAAATGGGCAGACCGGCGGATGCTATTACCTACCTGAAGCAGGTTCAGTCCTGGATCGGTTCTGCAAACGTGGATGCCTCCTATGTGCTTGGGCTCTGCTACCTACACACGCAGAACTACGACGAAGCGCGGAAGTCGTTCGCTCAGATGTATGGCGTTCCGCCAGAATCTGCTGCTGCTCATCTGTTTCTTGCGCGTATGCTCCTGCGGCAGGGATACGATCCGGTGGCCGAACAGAATGCGCAAACGGCTGCCGCAATGGAACCTAAACTGCCGCTCGTGCACTACTTGCTGGGCGAGTTCTATTTGTACAAATCAAACGTGCAGAAAGCGATTGAAGAGTTTGAGATGGAGCAGAAGCTGAATCCAGGGTATGCCGGCACATACGATCGCTTGGGCGACTCCTACAGTCGGGTTGGGAAATACGACGATGCAGAACGAGCCCTGCAGCGCGCCATCCTGCTCGATGCGACAGCTACAGGTCCTTACATCCTCATGGGCAAGGTCCTGATAAAGAAAAAGGACTTTGCCTCCGCGATAAATTATCTTCAGAAAGCCTTGCGAATGGATCCCTCCAACTATATGTCCCATCACCTGATGGGCGAAGCATATCGTGGCTTGGGGCGCAATGAAGAGGCGGAGCGCGAGCTTAGACGTTCCGAAGAGCTGCAAGCGGCGCAAGAAGCAAAGCCACCGGGATAGCGCCAGGAATGCGCGGGCCTGGCTGCTTAAGAGAGCTTTCTTAAAAGCAAAGCGGAGTTCTTCGAACCAAATGCGATGCAGTTGCAAATGGCGTGTTCGATGCTCTTAATACGTCCCATCTCGGGAACGTAGTCGAGATCGCATTCAGGATCGGGATGTTCGATATTGATCGTAGGGGGGATTTGCCTGTGATGCATGGCAATCAGACTCGCCGCGACGCCTGCGGCGCCACATGCTCCCTGGGGATGCCCAATCTGCGATTTCAAGGCTGACATCGGCGTTGAGTAGGCGCGATTGCCAAGCGCGAGCTTTAGGGCGCGAGTTTCAATACGGTCATTAAGCTGGGTGGAAGTGCCGTGAAGGTTTACGTAGTCGATGTCCTGGGCAGAGATGCCCGCTTCCTTCATCGCTAGTTCAATGGCTCGCGCCGGCTCCTCTCCACATTCCGACAGACGCACTCGATGAAAGGCTTCGCAGGTCGAGCCATAGCCTGCGATTTCAGCGTAGATGCGCGCACCTCGCGAGCATGCGTGCTCGTATTCCTCGAGAACGAACATCCACGAGCCTTCGGCAACGACGAAGCCATCACGATCCCGGGAAAACGGCCGCGAGCCTCGCTCCGGATCGTGATTCCACGAGGAGGTCATGATCCTCATCAAGCAAAAACCTTTCATGATCCCTGGAGCGAGCGGCACATCGACACCTCCGACAAGCATTAGGGGAAGGGACCCACACTGGATTTGTCGAAGCGCATAGCCTAGAGCATCGGTGGACGATGTACAGCCGGTAGTGAACACGTGACTGAATCCACGAAATCCGAAGCGCATGCTCACTTCGCTCGAGAGCGTTCCCATAGTCCCACTTGGAATGCTGAACAAGCTGGCCTGCTTCACATTGCCTTGAAAATAATGTCGGTATTGTTCTTCGCTAAACTCCTGTGCTCCGCCGCCGCTGCCCAGCATCACCCCAATCGCGCGCTTTTCGTCGATCGACATCGATTGTGAATCGAGCCCGGCGTCTAGCAACGCTTCCGTAGAAGCGGCAACGGCCATCGGCACCGCACGCGAGACATGTTTGCGCTCGTGTCGATCGATCCATGCCAATTCGTCGAAATCAGCAATCTCTCCAGCAATCTGTACCGGCAAGTTGCCAGCATCGAACCGCGTAATGCGCCTTACGCCGCTCTTGCCCCCGAGTATGGCTCTGCAGAACGCCTCCTTACCAATTCCATTCGGACTGACAACGCCCATGCCTGTGATAACTGCCCGCTTTGCCATTACTCAGCCTCAATTTGATTCTATGCGTTGGGATAGGCCGGAATCGCACGTCGTCCGTTGCGCCATCCCTATAATGAAAGTTGAATTTGATTCAATGGCCCTTGGCGTCTACATTTCCGTTCCGTTCTGCCGCTCAAAGTGCAGCTTCTGCAACTTTGCCTCTGGCGTGTTTTCACGCGACCAGATGGACCGGTACATAGACCAGTTGTCGCACGAAATATTCCGAGCCGAAGGGTTTGCTGAAAGTATCGGGGTTCCGCTCGAGCGAAGCGTAGATTCTATCTACCTGGGCGGCGGAACGCCGACAACCCTCGCTCCTCAACAGATTCGGGACGTCTTTACGTGCATCCGAAGCTCTTTCGATGTTCTGCAAGACGCAGAAATCTCAGTCGAATGTGCCCCAGGCACTCTAAGTCCCGAGATCCTGGATGCGCTGCTTGAAGCGGGCGCTAGTCGTGTCAGTTTGGGAACTCAGTCCTTCGTAGATGAAGAGATCCGTTCTGTCGGCCGGCTTCATACTGCGAGGCAAACTACGACGGAGATTGAACGTTTGATCAAAGCCGGCATTACTAATATCAATGTTGATTTAATCGCTGGTCTTCCTCATCAGACTCGCACCAGTTGGCGGCACTCGCTGGAGCAAGTGAAGCAATCGGGAGTGCCGCACACCAGCGTCTACATTCTCGAACTCGATGAGGAGTCGCGTTTGGGACGAGAACTTATCGCCGGTGGATCTCGTTATCACGCTCATTACGTTCCTGATTCCGACTTAGCTGCTGATCTCTATCTGGAAGCGGTCGAGTTGCTTGAGCACTCTGGGGTAGAGCAATACGAGATATCAAACTTTGCGCGGCCCGGATTCGAGTCGAAGCATAACCTTAAGTACTGGACGCGGAAACCGTATTTGGGATTCGGCTTGGATGCCCATTCGATGCTCTTGGTAAAAAATGCGTCTCGTGAGTTCGAGTCGGTCCGTTTTGGAAACACCGGCGATCTGGCATCGTATCTGTTGCGCCGAAATCACCCTTCAGTGATTCTAATGACGCGGCAAGAGGCAGTTGAGGAGCAGATGTTTCTTGGGCTACGCCTCAATCGCGGAATCGATGTCGCCGAGATCCCGCCGGAGATGTTCAGAGGCTTCGAAACGGAAATTCGAATGCTCATAGATGTCAAACTTCTTGAACGCAGTGGCGACCGCCTGCGGCTCACTTCTCGTGGACGGCTACTTTCGAACGAAGTCTTCGAGCGATTCATCGCCACAGAAACATTCGCCTGAACAGGAGAACAATGGCTGAAACTTCTATCCAAGTCTTCGAGGAGCAAGATCCATCGTCCGCATACGGGAATCTCATTGATCTGCGGAGCGACACCGTAACTCGTCCTACTGCTGCCATGCGTAAAGCCATGGCCGAAGCGGAGGTTGGGGACGATGTTTACGGTGAAGATCCTACGGTTAATCGGCTTGAGGCGATGGCTGCTGACAGCTTTGGGCGCGAAGCTGCTCTTTTTGTACCCACCGGCACAATGGGAAACCAGATCGCAATCAAAGTGCACACTCGGCCCGGTCAGGAGGTCATTTGCGAGGAGCGCGCGCACATTCTCGACTGGGAGATGGGAATGCCGGCGCTGTTCTCAGGCTGTCTTCTTCGCACCTTGCGAGGCGAAGATGGCATCCTCACATGGCCGGAGATCAAGAAAAAAATCCCTTCTTACAGCTATGCACGCGCGCAAACTGGACTGATTGAGCTGGAAAATACGCATAACATGGCCGGCGGCACGGTCACTCCGAGCGAAATCATGGACGAGATCTGCGATGGAGCACACGAACGCGGCATCAGCGTGCATTTAGATGGTGCTCGCATCTTCAACGCAGCGGTTGCGTTGAAGCGACCCGTAGCCGAAGTGACACGCAAGTGTGATTCAATAATGTTTTGCCTGTCCAAAGGACTGGGCGCTCCGGTTGGCTCGATGCTGGTGGGGACTCGTAACTTCATTGAACAGGCGAGGTCTATTCGCAAAGCGCTCGGCGGAGGCATGCGACAGGCGGGCGTCCTGGCTGCCGCCGGCATAATCGCGCTCGAACAGATGCCCAAGCGCCTGTACGAAGATCATGAAAATGCTAAATTCTTAGCCGAATCGCTCTCCCAAATTCCACGGCTGAAAGTTCGTCCCGAAGCGGTAAAGACAAACATTGTGATCTTCGATGTGAGCGATACAGGAATCATCTCAAGCGAATTGATTCGCCGTTTGCGTGAGCGTGGAGTCATTGCAAGCGCTGTGAACGACTCCATCTTGCGGCTGGTGACGCATATGGATGTCAGCCGTTCCGATTGCGAACACGCGGTAAAAATTATTCGCTCAGTTTGCTCAAAATGAAAAGGCGGCATTCCAGCCGCCTCAAGTTCCGCTGAGAAGATCTCAGTTAATTACGGCTTCGGGTTGTTGAGCCGAATCGATGGATCTTATTCTGTTCGAACCAATTCCGGCATCCTGGATTTTGTACAGCAGCGCCCGATAGCTGATACTTAGGCTCTTTGCGGCCCTCTTGCGATTCCAATTGTTGGCATGCAGCACCTTGATGATGATCCTGCGCTCCAGCTCCCGCACGGCAGCCCGCGTAGCCTTCTTGAGCGAGATCTTTCCGTCTGTAGGAATTACGGGATCAAAGCAATCTCCCCCACGCGAAATCAGCTCAGATGTGACGGCCTCCTCGTTCCCGAGAATGACATACCGCTTCACTAAATTTTCCAGCTGACGGATGTTGCCGGGCCACGAGTA
>DATLKS010000542.1:0-3294 GCA_035538255.1 Terriglobales bacterium | reverse complement strand
TGCAGTTCGCGGCGTGCTTGGATCGATTCTCACAATGATTGAGGGCGGAGCGACTCACATTGGAGTTGCGACCGACCACGTGATTGAGTCGTTTCGCAACGATCTTTATCGGGACTAAAAGACTGGCGAAGGCGTAGATCCCGAACTGCTATCGCAATTTCCAATTCTTGAAAGGGCGCTGCAATCGATGGGAGTGCTGGTGTGGCCGATGATCGAGTTCGAGGCCGATGATGCGCTTGCTTCGAGCGCAGCCAAGGCAGCTCGGGATAGTCGCGTCGGGCGGATTATCATCTGCACGCCCGATAAGGACCTCAGCCAATGCGTCGTCGGATCGCGAGTCGTACAACTTGACCGTCGGCGCGAAAGTCTCCGTGACGAGGCTGGCGTGATCGCAAAGTTTGGGATCAAACCATCCTCGATTCCGGACTATCTGGCTGTGGTAGGGGACACTGCAGACGGCTATCCCGGTATTGCGGGATGGGGGGCCAAAGCCGCAGCGGCGGTTTTCTCGCGATATCCACATCTGGAAGATATTCCGAAAGATTGGCATCACTGGGATTCGACGTTGCGGAGAGCGCGTCCCCTTGCTGAGGCGCTTTTCGCTGGCTGGGACGACGCACTGCTGTTTCGCACTCTCGCGACACTTCGAGTCGATGTTCCGGTGTTCAGGTCAATTGATGAGTTGCGGTGGGGAGGGCCTGCCAAGGATTTCAAGCGCACCTGTGAGCGCATGAAGGCGCCTGACCTGTTCCGTGGTGCCTGTGAGAAGGAGAAAATTGTCAGAAAAACCGGCCGATCGTAGTGGCGTTTCGGTAGTGTCTTGAGGCCAGAAGCGGTCGCTCAGATTGAATTCCTAGAATGGACAGAGGGAGACAGGTTGCGGCACTCGAAGTTCGTCGGACTTCGCGAGGACAAGAATCCTCGAAGCGTGGTCAAAGAGCATGCCGACGAAGGCTGAATATCGACATTACGCTGGGCTCCGAACACTGGAAGGACGCCATTTGTCTTTCTAGAAGGCCGGTTCTGCCCAACTTCCGCATTGCAGCGAACTGGCGCTTCAGTAGGTTGACCTGCGCGAGGTAGCGGTGCACGTTGTGATCGCCGCATCGCTGGTCGCCTCGGAATCGGAAACCGCCCCGCGCGTACGCGTTGCCAACCCCGGCCCCGCAAAGGTGGATGACGGCTGCGAGGTCCTGCCGCTGCTTCAGCGAGGTGCCGGCGATGCGGTTGCTCTCGAGAGTTCGCGCGACCGTGCGATCCAGCAACGCCGCCGTCATCTCCACCGCATCACTGGGCACCACGCGCGTGTAGAGCGCGTTGAACCAACATGATCGCGGATCGTGCCAGGGACCGTCATCGACGACGAGGTGGTTATGGATGCAGTAGCGCCTCGCCTCCGCAAATGTCCCGTCGGTGATCTGATACATCCCGACGGCGCTCGAAGCGGGTCGGTACAGCTCGAATGGGTTCCAGCTGAATCGCCACTGCCAGTAGGTCCGTGCCACTGGGTTGCCGCTGCCCTCCACCTGGGCCAGCGCGGCCAGCAATTCCGGCGTGATGACGGCGGTGGAATGTTCGTCGAAGAGCGGGCCGTATCGCCGCCAAGTCTCGGCCGGAGGCTTGGCGAGTGAGCCGCTGACGGGAAAGAACATCTCGCTCGGCTTTCGGGCTACCTGCACGGTCCAATTCACGGCAGCCCAGACCGCCACCAGCACGACTGTCGCGGCGATGATCCTGACGGCCACTGGCGCGCTCCTGAGTGCCACGAGCGCGCGACCCGTCAAGCGCCAGGCTGCCGAGTGGCGCGCGCGATGGCGTCGGGCGCGAGTTGCCCGGGGCACCGCATGCGAGATTGTGGCGTTTGCCATAATGGGTACCCTCTTACTCCAGTCGAGTACAGGGTGGTGCTCAGGAGATTGTCCTTCGCGCCGGCAAACTTCAGCTTATCTCACGCGCGCGTACCTTGTCTCCCACTTGTAGTGCGGCGGTAGTGGTCTACTTGGAAACCCATGACTAGGCTAAACTGGAGTCCCAGGAGAGGCCGCCAAATGCCTGACGCACGAGCCAAGCCGGTCAGCGATGCCGAGGGGAAGGACAAGGAAACGCTCGTCTCCATCGTCAAGGAGATGACCGAATCCATGACCGGAGCCCAAAGCACGCGGCACTGGGCCGAGGATGCCTTATGGTTCGACATCCCACCCTTTGCCTCGCGGGGTGTTCAGCCTGCGCTGAAGTTTTTTGACAGGGTGTTCGGCAGTTTCCAGTCTTGCAAAATAGACATCCTCGAAACGGATGTCGTCGTGAACGGCGACATGGGCCTCGTTTGCACGGTTCAAAGAATAAACGTTGTCCCAAAGACGGGCGACGCGAAACGTCTCATAGTGCGGGAGACTGATTGCTTCGAGAGGCGAAACGGTGAGTGGAAATTGATTCATCAACACGCCTCTGTCCCATCTGGCGGGGATTGGGACGGCAAAATCATCACGGCCTAGCTCAGCAGCAATTCAAAGTAGCCCACTACCTAGTGCTGCTGGTGTGATTGGCTGCGGCTACCGACGGTCTGAATCAGTGATCACGCAACTTTGATCTTCGCGATGTCGAGCAAGCGCCAGCCGACGGCGACGGAGACGCTGGGCGAGAAGCTAGGGCCCTTGTTGCTTCAATTTGGCAAGTTCGACAAATACGCATTCAAGTCTCTGGATGATTTTCTCGCGCGGCTAATTCCTTTGTTGCAAAAGCTTCCGAAGGAACGCAAGTTTGCCGTGGAGATTCGCAACAGGGATTGGCTGGTTTAAACTCGCCGACGTGTTGCGCGAGCACGGCGTCGCTCTCACCCTGACTGCGTGAGGACAAGAATCCTCGCGATGTCGTTAAGGAGCAACTGGGCGCAGAGGAGTGAAACAGCCTCGGAGTGGCATTGCTAGCGGAGTCGGGTTCATGGATATCTATCTCATTGACGGGACCTACGAACTATTTCGCTACTTCTACGCCGTACCGTCGTCCAAAGACGCCTCGGGCAAGGAGATTGGTGCAGTTCGCGGCGTGCTTGGATCGATTCTCACGATGATTGAGGGCGGAGCGACTCACATTGGAGTTGCGACCGACCACGTGATTGAGTCGTTTCGCAACGATCTTTATCCGGACTATAAAACTGGCGAAGGCGTAGATCCGGAACTGCTATCGCAATTCCCAATTCTTGAAAAGGCACTGCAATCGATGGGAGTGCTGGTGTGGCCGATGATCGAGTTCGAGGCCGATGATGCGCTTGCTTCGAGCGCAGCCAAGGCAGCTCGG
>DATLKS010000541.1:0-3763 GCA_035538255.1 Terriglobales bacterium | reverse complement strand
AAGAATCCCAAAGGTTCGATTCTTTGCTTTGTTGGACCTCCCGGAGTGGGAAAAACCTCGCTCGGAATGTCGATCGCAAAAGCCACTGGACGCAAGTTTGTCCGCCTCTCGCTGGGCGGAGTCCGCGATGAAGCCGAAATTCGCGGACATCGCCGCACCTACATTGGCGCGCTTCCGGGCCAGATCATCCAATCGATGAAGAAAGCTGGCACGAAGAATCCGGTCATCATGCTGGACGAAATCGACAAAATGGCTGCGGACTTCCGCGGCGATCCGTAAGCGGCGCTGCTCGAAGTTCTCGATCCGGAACAGAATTTTATGTTTCAGGATCACTATCTGGACGTCGAATACGACCTATCGCAAGTCCTGTTCGTGGCTACGGCGAACGTTCTCCACACCATTCCTGCTCCGCTGCAGGACCGCATGGAAGTTCTGCGACTGCACGGTTACACAGAGCTGGAAAAGGTGGAGATCGCTAAGCAGTATTTAGTGCGCAAGCAGCGCCAGGCGACTGGTCTCTCAGAATCGAACATTGTTTTCACCGATGATGCGATTACTGAGATTATTCGCTCCTATACGCGTGAAGCTGGTGTTCGCAACCTGGAGCGCGAGATCGGAAACATCTGCCGTAAAGTCGCGCGTCGAGTCGTAAAGCAAGGTCTCGAATATGCCGCGACGGTTAGCGCGGAGAATATCTCCGAATTCCTGGGCGTAGCCAAATTCCGCGACATGCTGGCACACGAGAAGAGTGAAGTCGGCCTCGTCACTGGACTCGCCTGGACTGAAGTCGGGGGATCGATCCTCTCAACTGAGGTCACGATCGTGGATGGCAAAGGCAAGCTTACACTTACCGGCAAGCTAGGGGATGTGATGCAGGAGTCGGCGCAGGCGGCGATGTCGTACATTCGATCGCGAGCGCATCGGCTTGGACTACCGCGAGATTTTTATCGCAATCTCGACATTCACATCCACGTTCCCGAAGGCGCAATCCCTAAGGATGGACCGTCGGCTGGCATCACCATGGCGACGGCTATTGCTAGCGCCTTAAGCAAGATTCCCGTGCGCCGCGACATTGCTATGACCGGCGAGATCACGCTGCGCGGCAAAGTTCTGCCAATTGGCGGCCTGAAAGAGAAACTGCTTGCCGCGCACCGCGCCGGCATCTTCGAAGCAGTTCTGCCGAAGGAGAATGAAAAGGATCTCTCGGAGGTTCCAGAGAATCTTCGCAACGCGATGAAGCTCCATTTCGCAGAGACGATGGACGAGGTGCTAGCCATTGCGCTTGAAGGTCCGCTGCCGCAGTACATCGAAGGCACCGAAGCTCCAGGAATGGCAGCAGTCACGCCCAGCCAGCCCTCGCAGCTTCCGGTACAGCATCAGTAGAACTCAGAGCTCACGGTTATGACAAAGCCCGCTAGACGCGGGCTTTCTTTTTCTCGTGGTTATGCTGACGCGCGGTGAGAAAGCTCGGCATTATTCCTCTTTACTCGTGCTCTCCGCGCCTCCGTGTTGAAATAGGTTGTTTCCATGAAGATACATGCGCGCTTTCTCAAATCCGCCGCAGCGCCAGAACACTTCCCTGTTCCCACTGCTCGTGAAATTGCGTTTCTTGGCCGATCGAACGTCGGCAAATCGAGTTTGATCAACGCGCTGCTTGGCCAGAAGATCGCGCATGTGAGTTCCACTCCGGGAAGAACTCAAACGATTAACTTTATTGAACTGCGACAAAATCCCGAGACGCTCGAGCCAGATCTCATCCTTGCCGATTTGCCTGGGTATGGCTATGCGAAGATCTCGCGCGAAGTCAGCGCAGAGTGGCCCAAATTCATCGAACCTTATCTCGCCGACCGAGACGCGCTCCGGCTCTGCGTGTGCCTTGTGGACGCCAATGTTCCGCCACAGAAGAGCGACCAGCAGTTAATTGGATGGCTGCAGCACCACAATCGCGACCTGTTAGTAGTTGCGACCAAGGCCGATAGGTTATCGAACAATCAGCTAAGCAAATCACTTGGCCAGCTTCGGCGAGAACATCAGGTGGAGCGCATAGTTCCGGTGTCGGCGAAGACCAAGATGGGCATTCCAGAATTATGGCGGGAGATCTGGATGCCCGGCAGCAACTGAACAATCTGGATAGGGCCGCCCTCGGCGGTTATTTGCTGCGGTGGAAACTCGCATTCTGGAAACTTTACAGTCCAAGATCACAGGATCGTAGATCCATCAACCACTCGGGCGAGGGCGTATCCATATTTGTGCATGGCGTTACTGTGCGCCTGCTGTCTGCAGACTGCTATGGTCCACCAACCATGATTGCAGGTTCGATTCCTGCATCTTCTTCAGTTCGACACAGGAGTTGATTCTTTCGACCGCTTGTCGCAACGTCCTCTCCGACGCGGGCACCGTGTGCACCTTGAAGAATGCGCTCACGTTGGAAGCCGAATCCGCATTACAGAATTGGCCTGCGCCACTCACAAGTTCCGATCCGCTGGATGTCGTGAAGGTTTTCTCCACGTCTGTCCAATGACTTTGAATGAACTTCCAAGCTTGCTGGCGTGTCTCTGGATTGCGTAAGAACTCGCTGATGTAGCTGGTTGAATCCTGATTCCTTATCGCATCCGAGATTCCGAGTTCCAGCGCCTTCTGCACCAACTCCGGCTTTTCGAAATGGGCAAGTGCATCCATATAGCGGCGCCGTAGAACTTGGTCAGAGCTTCCCTTAAGTCTCTCGACCAACTGATTGAACAGCGTCTCATCACCTTGGGTAGCAGCAATCTGCATCGCCTCGCGTGCCATAAGTGGATCGACAGCGACTGGATCTTGCAGTGCCTTCTGCGCAAGGTCGTGTGCCTGAACAAGAACTTCTGGATCGCGTCCTACAATGCCGAGAACTTTGAACAGATCAGCACGCAATGCCCTCTCTTGCGCATCGGTGGTATTGGTCAATTCTGACTGACCAGGCTTCAATAGGTTTCGCACGAATTGACGAAACTGCTCCCGATCCTGATCGCTGACCAGCTTGTCGTTAATGTACTCAATGCTGGTGAGAACCTGCGCCCAGACCTGCCGCTGACGTTCGCCCTTCAATTGCATAGCCGTGTCGAGGTAATTGCTTATCGACAGTCGGCCAACGTGCACCAGCGCCCATTCGTCTCCGAGCAGCGAGATGCGTTCAGCAGGATGAAGCTCCGACTCAAGCACTTTGGTCAGACGGTCACGAAGACCATGCTCGTACTCGGTTCGATAGTAGCCACGGCCATCAACGTTCGCGAATGCCGGCGCATTCGCTGAAGCTCTGCTCATTTCTCCGCGGCTTTGCAGCAGTAAACAGGAGCTACTGGCGTCGCGGGATAGAGAGCGCCAGCAAACAGGGACGCTCCAAGTCTGATCTACTGTGCCGAGTAGTTGCCGGTCGGAAAAAAATCGCTCTTGTGATATCGAAAGTTGACCATCGGACTCTTGGGCAACATGCAGCAGGGGCTCGCCTGCCTGCGCAACGAAGCTGGACATGATCTTGTCTGCGGGCTTCTTTGCGGCCAGCGCGATCGCATTCCAGAAATCCTCTGCGGTGGCGTTCCCATAAGAGTGCGCTCGCAAGTAATTCTGGACACCTCTACGGAAGAGTTCAGGATCGACATGGTGCTCGACCATACGCAATACCGCAGCCGCCTTGCCATAAGCAATACCGTCAAATAGCTCGTTGATCTCGTCCGGAGTTTCAGCCTTCTGCCGTATCGGGCGTGTGTTTTTGAGGGCATCGAGATTGAGC
>DATLKS010000540.1:0-2399 GCA_035538255.1 Terriglobales bacterium | reverse complement strand
CCTGTCTTCTCAGCCGCAACACCGCTGGTTGCAATAACGAAAGTCAAATCATCCGGTAATGTAATGCTGCGCTCGAACCGTACGGGGCAGAAGGAGTACTGAGCGATTTTCCCTGCCTCACAGCAGAGAATTGCAGTGTGGTCCTCGGAGCCGCCGAATGTGCCCACGCCCGTATCTCCACTTAGTGCGCGGAAACTACTGCCGTTTTCAACACAAGCCAAATATGTCGCGAGGTCCTCTTGGGTGTGTAGATTTTGCTGAAATTGTTCGGTGCTCTGGAGGCTGTTCGCTGCTGCAATCGCGAAGAACGATGCGATGACCAGAGCGCTTGAACTGCTCATTCCCGCAGCGGGTGGCAGGTCGCTTAAGAAAAGAACGTCGACTCCGTTCTGGGTTGCGGGGAAGTCTTGCGCCGCACGGCGCGTAACAGTAGCCGGATAGATTGCCCATGAAGCAGGCGCTGCGGGCGACGTAGGAGTGAACTCCCATTCAGCGGTGCTGTTTGTGGACAAATCGATGAAGCGGACGGATCGATCATTGCGGCGAGAGCTGATAAGGCAGAGACCCCTCTCGACGCAGCAGACTAGACTCCGTCCGCCAGCGTAATCGGTGTGCTTGCCCAGCACTTCGATGCGACCGGGCACATAAAAAACGTGCAGGGGTTCGCGAAAACCCAGTCGTTTGGCTGCCTGCCGCAATTGTTCCAGGGCCCTCGCCTTGTCCTGTGCCGCCAACGCGCTCATGCCAGCTTCCTGCAGCGCAGCAGCGTAATCATTCATAAATCGACCGAAACAGTTTCGAGATAGCGAGCAACGGTTCCGATATCGGCGCGGGTGGAAAGATCCAACACGCCGCCACAATAGGGGAGGACGCGAAAATGCTCGCCCAGGTGCTCAATTGCGTATTGCACCGCGGACGGAATTTCAAACTCACGGCGAGCCGATGGCCCGATAGCGGCGCATGCTCGGAAAATTGCAGGAGTAAACGACCAGCAATTCATACTTATCAGGGCACTCGGATTGATATTCGTTGGCTTTTCCTCAATGTGCGCGAGTTCGTCTCGTTTATTCAGATGGAGAACAGCATAGCCGCTAAGACGATCCCCGTTGATATTTCCGTTTTGGACTAAACCCGTGTGCTCGAAACCAACGACTCCCGAGCCGCCTAATAGTCGCAGGCGCCGAAGCGCCTCGACGGGGTAATAGTTATCTGAGTTGACTGACAGAAAACTGTCTGTACGCACAAAATCCGCTGCTGCGCGGAGCGCATCGGCAGTACCCAAGGGTTGTTGCTGAATGGCAAACGAAATCGTGACCCGTTTCGTGGGTAGATTCTCATAATATTCACGGATGAGCCCGTGCTCCGGACCGATTACAAGGCATATGAGCTTGCATCCAGCATCTGCTAAGGCGCTGATGCAATAATCAAGAAAAGGACGACCAAACGGGATCATTCCCTTGAGTCCATATTCGACCGCTTGCGCTTGTGCTTCACTGAGAGTCGTCTCCAATGAAGCAGGTGCTCGCATGCGCTTCCCAAGGCCGCGCGCCAGAATCACGGCTTTACGGGTGTCCATCACCGACTACTCGCCTTGGTCTTGCTTTTGAAGCAGCCGGAAGAGACTCTTCAGGTCGCGCAGGCCGAACGCCGTCACAATCGCAGTGATCGAGGCAAAGGCGACGCCGGCAACTACGAGCCAGACTGTCCAAAAGAGAGCCCATCCGCCAAAATTCATACCTTCTCCATCGCTGCGGTTGCCCGGTCCACAGCCTGGGCATTCCCTTTTAGGAATGAGCCAATAAGCAGGCCTATTCCAGCCAAGCCAAATGCCATAAATCCGGTGACATTTTCGTTCCAATGCAGGAAGAAAAATGGGATGATCGCGCCTGCCGCGCCCATTAGCATGGCGAGATATCCTCCGGCAACGCTGGCGCGCCTCCAGTAGAGCCCACCGACCACACAGACGAACGCTCCCGCTAGGAAGATGGTTCCAGTGATATTGAGATAAAGATAAACGGCTCCGGGCGGTGTGTAGTACAGGCCCCAAAACATGAGGAAGAGGCTGACAAATAGATTCGCCAAGCGATTCACTACAATTTGCGCGCGTGAGCTGAGAGGCGCAGAGTTTCTGATTTGGCGCAGCGGCAAGATAATGTCCTGTGAGATCACGGCGCTCCACCCTAATAAATAGGAGCTGTTCACCGACATGGTCGCCGCCAGCATTCCGGATACGACCAGACCTTTTATGCCCGGACCGAGTATCGAAGCCAGCATTGCCGGCATCGCATCGATTGGAGCAATGGTTTGCGACCCCACGACGGGAGCTGGAACTCCCGCCGTGAGCGCACCCGAACCAAACAGAGTGAGAGCGGCGACTCCCCAGAGCATGGGCAGCATGC
>DATLKS010000539.1:0-2578 GCA_035538255.1 Terriglobales bacterium | reverse complement strand
TATGCAGAGCGAGGGAATGGCCGAACTTACACCGCCGCTGAGCGATGCTGAGCCCGCGAAACTTCCACCCCGGCGGCCTGAACGATGGCCACCTCAAACTCCACTCCAATTTACACCTGCTTGACGGACGTGACCCGATATCCAGATATTGTAACGAGCCCGATGAATAGGTTTTCCTTTCAAGCCATGAGGATTGAAGGTTTGGGTCAGACCCCAAAACAGAAAATCGTCACAAAAATGACGCACGCGTCCGCCCAGTCCCGGCACGCCGGCAATAATCTCGAAGCCGTAACGCCGAGCGAACCGGCTCCTCTGTTGCTGGCCCATTTGACAACCAAAAGCCGCCTCACCATGCACCGCAACTACGTTCGGCTGGGTGGCGAGGTAGACGGCGAGCAAGGTCAAGGAGCGGCGGATCTGTCTGTCGACCAAGGCGCCCCAGGCCATATTTGCGCCCTCGGGCGGCACCATTGGCAGCTGCTCGTTCCACAAATGCAATTCGGCGACGGCATCGCCCGACCGAACCAATATGCCGGGCTGAAGCACGATATCGCTTTGAGCGGTACGCAATGCGATACGGAAGATGCACTCGTGGTCACTAGTGAATTCATGCACGCCGTAATAGCAGCGGAGCACCCGATCGAGTGCTTGGATCGCCGGTTTGCATAGCCAACGTACCTGAGACCGCGCACCCGTTGTCGGGGCGTTCCTTGTCAGGGCCGCGCCCTGAATTACGATCGGACTCATCGTATCTCACTGCTGCTTTTTCGCTGGCGCGGGCCGGCTTTTCGGCCGCAAATGGATCGGATCTCGTAACTTTATACGACCGCTATCGATCATTCGTTTCCTAGGTGTTTGGTCCCAGGCTTTGATGGTGCATTATTTTCTCCGGCATGGAGGGATGCACTTTGGGCCAAGTTCTTCACGGCAGCGCCACTACGACAGAGGCAATCCGTCGAGCGATACAGCGTAGTCAAGAGAGCCTGAGGACCCTGGCCAAGCGCCACGGCATCAATCCAAAGACCGTAGCCAAATGGCGCAAGCGCAGCTTCGCCGCCGATCTGCCGACCGGCCCGAAACAGCCGAGCTCAACCGTGCTGTCGATCGAGGAGGAGGCGATTGTCGTTGCGTTCCGTCGGCACACGCTGTTGCCGCTCGACGACTGCCTCTATGCGCTGCAACCAACGATCCCGCACCTGACCCGATCCTCGCTGCACCGCTGCCTGAAGCGGCACGGCATCTCGCGCCTGCCGCAGGTCAGGGACGAGAGCGCCGCGAAGCGAAAATTCAAAGCCTACCCGATCGGCTATTTCCATATCGACATCGCTGAGGTTCGAACAGCAGAGGGCAAGCTCTACCTGTTCGTCGCGATTGACCGAACCTCGAAGTTCGCTTTCGTCGCATTGCACGACAAAGCCGATCGTCCGACTGCCGTGCGCTTCCTCGAAGCACTGATCGCGACCGTACCGTACCGGCTGCATACGGTGCTGACCGATAACGGTATCCAGTTTGCCGACTTGTCGAAAAATCGCGATGGCTGGACGGCTCGTTACCGGGTCCACCGCTTCGACCAGATCTGCCGAGCCAACGGTATCGAACACCGCCTGACCAAACCCAACCACCCTTGGACGAATGGTCAGGTCGAGCGCATGAACCGTACCCTCAAGGAAGCGACGGTCAATCGCTATCACTACGACAATCACGAGCAGCTCCGAGCGCATTTGGCCGACTTCGTCACGGCCTACAACTTCGCTCGCCGTCTCAAGATCCTCAAAGGGCTCTCGCCTTATGAGTACATCTGCAACGCCTGGACAAAAGAGCCAGGTCGCTTCAGCCTCGATCCGATCCAGCAAATGCCGGGACTAAACACCTAACCCCGATTACAATCACTCCTATCGGCAGAAATGGTCATGCGCCGCGATCGCCTCGATAGCTAAGGCGCCAAAACCGGCATATCGCGCAAAGGCGGATGCTGCCCTGACTCTCAGCCGAGCCGCGCCATGCTGCAGGGTGATCGGCACAGCGCCGTGCGATTTTGAAAAAACTCGGGCGGTTCGGAGAGAGTGTCCATCCGGCTTCTGCTTTGCTGAGCTGGCATATTAGGCGACCGATGCGGTCTGCGCGTTTCGGCATGGAGGGGGAGGCTTGGACCGATCGTGCGTACCGCAACCCGGTCTGGACTTGCGAGTATTAGGCGGGTCCGCTTCACCAAATGGAGCCGAGCGGCGCCGACGTGAGGTTAGGCTTCAGCATCACTGAGCGGTCAGATGCAGTGCTAACCTCGGGAGCTGCCTTCAGGCTCCAACACCACAACATCGATGGAATGACAAGATAGACACGGAGCGGTGAAGTGCCTGGAAACAAGAACATCCTTCTCCCCATCTCGCCGGCACCGATGATGTCCGATGTCGCACAGGATCCAGAC
This sequence comes from Terriglobales bacterium, assembly GCA_035538255.1. Taxonomy (GTDB): domain Bacteria; phylum Acidobacteriota; class Terriglobia; order Terriglobales; family Acidobacteriaceae; genus Gp1-AA112. The sequence goes on along the minus strand of DATLKS010000539.1, from coordinate 153 downwards.
AAGCTGCGCAATTTGGCCTCCTGGTACCGCGAGTTTGCCGAGCAAGCTGGCAATCCGGTGATTTGGGAAAGCCGCCTATTCATGGCAGAAAGTCTGGAGCGAGAAGCCAAGCGCATTGAAAGGGTTCTCACGGCCGACCGCGGAACTCCGATG
>DATLKS010000538.1:0-2071 GCA_035538255.1 Terriglobales bacterium | reverse complement strand
GTCAGCTGCGAGAGATCGGTCGCGCTCGGCACGGGCACAACCAGGAAACCGGCTTGCATGTTTTGCCACGCATACTCATTGCCTGAGCCGTTTTGAGCCTGCGCGTTCTGGCAGGCCGAGCCGTAGTTCCCGCCAGCGTTGATGAAACGGCAGTTCAGTGGGTTCGGACCAGTGTTGCTCTTGCCATTGACCACATAGAGAGTCTTGCCATCAGGGCTGACGCTGACCGAGTTGGGCTGCCAGCCAGTGGGAATCAATCCGATAACCGCGGGCTGCTCGCCCGCCAGGCTGATCACAGCCACATCGTTGGTGCCGCCATTGGTGATGTAAGCGGTCTTCTCGTCCGGCGACAGGGTCACACTATTGGGGTTGCTGCCCTTGGGTACGATCTTTCCGTTCCCAAGTACGCCTACTGGTGCGCTCGAATTAACCTGGCTCACGATGGTGTTCGAGGCTGTGTCAATGACCACGAGCGCGTCAGCATTATTAACTGCCACATACAGTTCGCTTTGGGCCTGGTTCAGAGTCATCTTTTCGGGATTGCCTGGGGCGGCAATTCTGTTAGTCAAGGTCAGGCGGCCACTCGACAGGTTGAGGACATCGATTTCGCGATCGCGCGCGCTGGAGACGTACACGGTATTGTTGCCCTTCACCGCCACTCCAAAGGGAAATTCGCCGCCCGCCACACCAGACTGCGATGGATCAATGATGCCCGGCCGCAGATCGTATTCGGCGGCCACAACGCCGTGGACGACATCGACCGCAGTGACGGAATCGGTTTCCCAGTTCGCCACAATTACGGTGCTGCCGTCCGCCGTGATTCCAACACCCGCAGCCGTCGGGCCGATCTGCGTCTGCTGGTTCATGAGATTGCCCCTGTGCCTGAGGGTGATCGGCGCGCCAGCGTCGGACCACTGGCCGTTGCTTAGCGCGTAGGTGTGAAGGTTGTCGTCCGGGCCACCGGCAACGTAGAACTTGGCGCCATCCCGACTCCACACCAGACCAGTGAAGGCTCTCGGCACCAGCACGACCTGAGTCTTGACCGGCACGCTTGGCGTGGAAATGTCATACACGAAGATGTATTCGCTCGAGTCTTGGGGTTGAACCTTGCCGTTTGCGTCCCGCAGCTTGTTAAAACCGCTAGTCAGGATTAGCAAGGTCTTGCCGTCCGGACTCACCGCTGTCGTTTGAGCGCCATCAACTGCACGGCTTGGGTAATCCGGCAAATTCACTGTCAGCGGTTGGAATACGGCTCCCGGCGCTGCGTCGGGTGTAATGGTTGCGCCGGTCGGCAGAACCTCGGGCTGCGACACCGCATAAGCGGCGCCGCCAGTCAGGCTCACCACGGCCAAGACAGCCGCAAAGCTGCGTGTGCGTAGAAAATTCCCCTTCATAGGCTGATCCTCCCAGAAAAGACTCGGTTGAGTAGACAAAGCAGTTAAGGCGAGACGGTAAAAAACGCCAGGGGCTGCTGCTGCCAACAAATATAGGAGTGCTGTGCGGTGGATGGATTACAACTGGATTACAAATTGATAAAAATCTATCCACAGGGAGAAGTGAACCGTTTGTGCAACTGAACGCTCCAGCGACATCAGTCACCGACGGGAAGAAGTAGTACTAAACCTGTGCTCACCTGGACGAACTCAAAACTAGAGGTTATTCTCGTCAACCGCGATTTAACATAACGGTTGCTCCTGTGGTGAAAGGCGGGGCTCCCCATCCGCCATCGCCAGATCACGGACGAGGAAGCGGTTGTGTTATGCAGGCAGTTGAGAGAGGAATGTTCCCAGTGCCATTTCTTGCGCGCTATTTTAATCCGGGGTTCACAGTTCTGTTACGAGTGCGAAACATGTGAGTAGTACCTCTCAGAGCAGGGTTTCTTCGATGCGAAGAAGAGCCACATGGAAGGCGAAGTATGATTTCAAGAGTCTTCATGAATTCCTCGCACGCCGGCCGCAGCAATCGGATTCTTAACCGTTCTGTCCGATGATCGCTGCTGTGCTGTGCGGAGGAATGGCTTTTGGCCAATCCATCAATATGTCTAACTGGGGGCCGTGACCGCTCCGGTTTA
>DATLKS010000537.1:0-2486 GCA_035538255.1 Terriglobales bacterium | reverse complement strand
ACACCATTCCCAACGAGATGTCCCGAGCAGTCGAGATGTACCAGAAACTTGGTTTTGTGGAGATCGCGCCGTATCGCGTGAACCCGATTGCGGGCGCGAAATATCTGGAACTGGACCTGAAAACCTGGCAAGCGAACTTGGCGCGAAGCGCAAGTAAATGGGCGGAGTTCGAAACCAAGGTAACCTTGGCAGGCATTAACCGTCTGACAAAAATTCTCCTTGCAGAAAGGTTCTACTCTGGTTACTATTCGGCTCGCACCCCCACGACGTGGCCTGAGAGAAAACCCACATATGAATATCGGTGAGACGATCCGCACCTATCGCCTGAAGAAGGGCATGTCACAGGGTGATATTGAGAAACGTACTGGTCTGCTGCGTTGCTATCTCTCACGCGTAGAGAACGGCCATACCATTCCATCCCTGGATACCCTCGGCAAAATCGCATCCGCGATGGATATCCCTCTTGCCCAGTTTTTCTCTGATCATGCTGAGAGCAATGGCAGGCATCTTCCGCAGTGGACCGAAGACGAAGTCCGATTTCTCAACCAGTTCCGCCGTTATTCCAACAATCTGAATGACAGCGACCGCAAGCTCGTGCTCGCCATGGTCAAGAAGCTGGCCGCAGGAGCAGGGAAGTAGCCGCAACTCAATCCTGCAACTCCGGAAGTGAACCCCAAGCACTAGAAATTCCTGCCTTTACTTCTTCTTCAACTGCTCAGCTCTTTGCAGCGTCTCGGCGGCTTTGTCGGTTTTACCTTTCATGCGATAGGCGTTTGCTAGAGCGATTTCCGTGTCGTAGTCGTCGCCGTTTTGCAGCTCTCTAGTGAACGACGCAATAGCGTCGTCATAAAGCTTGAGCTTCGCTTGTGAGTTTCCTAAACGGTAGTAGACGCCCTCGTAGTCTGGACGCATCTTCGCCGTCAGCTGGAATTCGCCGACGGCCGATTTGTCATTGCCTTCCGCCGCCAATGCCATGCCGAGTCCGTAATGTCCGGCGGGCGAATCGTGGCCTTTGGCAAGCAGCCGGGAGAACGCTTGCCTGGCTTCGGCGGGCGATCCAGCAGCGAGGTCAACGAAGCCGAGGAAGTACAAGGCATCTTCGTTCTCCGGCTGAAGTGAGAGTACCTGGTCCAGTTCGGTTTTGGCTTGCGAGAACTGGCGATTGCCGTAAAAGGCCTGTGCCAGATTCATGTGCGCTGGCACATATTTGGGCTTTGACCGAGTAACGATCTGAAGCTCGCTGATGGCATCCCCATATTTCTCTTGCGTGAGGAGCTCCTGGCCTCGCTGTACGTGAGCCACGTAGCTTCGTGAACGATCCAGGCCGTAAGCAATGCCTGTCAAACTCAACGCAGCACATGCAATTATGGCGAGGCGAGCCGCCACGTCATTCTCCGATGGAGCAGCTTTCGCAATCAGAGCGCCGCAAATGAGCCCAGCAACCACTCCACCGAGATGGCACATGTTATCGGTGCCGCTCGCGAGTGCACCAAGGATGATGTTGTATCCGACAAACGCAATCACGCTGCGTAAGTGCGCCTGGATCACAGGGCGTGGAAGAGAGAATTCGCCGAGATAGAAAGCAGCGATCAACGCACCCGCCAGCCCGAAGATCGCGCCCGAAGCGCCAACGCTTAGCCGGTGTGGATGGAAACCGGTGCTCGCAAGTCCGCCAGCAACACCGCTGATCATGTAGAGCGCGCCAAAGGTCCAGGTGCCGTAGAGTGACTCACAGAGCGCCCCAAGATCCCAAAGGCACCACATATTGAAGCCTATGTGGAGAAGACTGCCATGCAGAAAGTTGTAGGTAAGCAGCCGCCACCATTCTCCGCCAAACGTAAGCGGACCATAGTTCGCGCCCGAGCGGATGAGCTGTTGTGAGCTGGGAGATGAAAGCAGTCCTCCGCCGACTAGGCCCATCGCGAGATAAACCACAACGTTGACACCGACCAGAGCTTGAGTCAGAGTCGCCGAACTACTCCCCGCGCGCTGCCAGGGAGCGGGCATCACCGGTTGCGGAGTATCCTCGGAAATCTCTCCCCGCTGCGCAGCCTCGTGCTGCACACACCACGCGCAGAGGCGTTTCCCGAAAGAGAACGCAGACATCTTTCGCCCGCATCTAGAACAGACAGCCATCAATCTAGGTTTATCACATACAAGGAACAACGTGGATCCGGGCGCCCGGCCGGCCCGGAGACGGCCCCTTCGTTGTTTCAGTCTCCGCCGTGGGAGAGCGCAGCCGTTCTTTCAATCTTGTCCCAAGAAAAAGCGCGGCCATCGATGGCTCGTTTAATGGTCTTGAAGAGTACGACGGAGAATACCTGGCGATAGGTGAAGCGCTGAATCCAGATATCGGCCAGCAGCCAATAGTCTTCGTGCTGGCGCGGATCGCGGCGTTCGAGCGCGAAGGCCAGGGAAGAGGCCAGGAAGTCAATCACCAGGAAGCTGAGGAAGTAAATCACCAGCTTCTGGAACGTTGCTGGATT
>DATLKS010000536.1:0-2501 GCA_035538255.1 Terriglobales bacterium | reverse complement strand
ACAAACCGGACATTCGATTCCGATACCTTCAGCGAAGATCACGTCGAGGAAAAGCACAATGCAGAAGGCACAGGCAGTCGCAATGCGGATGAGCTCTCCAGCCATGAACGGAGAGCGCGTTCATACCGGAAGTGACTTTAACAGCATTCTTTCGGCTCTTACAGAACCAAAGATCAATAGCAGCGGATCCACTGGCCCGTCTCTAGTGCAACGGAGGGAAGCCGCGGATGGCAGCGTTCGTCAGCATCTCAGAGTCGTCTCACGCGGAAGGATCATCGTGGTTCCAATCGCAGATATTGAGTGCTTCACGGCCGCGGCAAACTACGTCGAAATCCATGCCAAGGGAATCACCTATACGATGCGCTCCACAATGAATGACCTGATGAGCAGGCTTGATCCCCACGAATTCGCGCGTGTCCATCGCTCAACGATTGTCAATCTGAGCCATGTCAAGGAATGCAAGTCGTTGCGCCGGGGCGATAGCCGAATTACGCTAGCGAGCGGCCGGGAGCTGATCGCAACGCGCAATCATCGAGATTTCTATGAAGCCCTTCGTCAAGTGAGCTGAAACAGCGCGAGGTCGCAAACGACGCGACCTCGCACCTCCTTCAATGATGGTGATGCGGCGCCGGGTGCTCCTGTGGAGCGCCTGCCTTCATCTTCTGATGCTCCTCTTCCTCTTCTTTGAACACTTCAGGCGTGCCGAGGCTTCCCTTTGCGGGAAGATGCCGGAGGTAGCGGACGATCTTCCACATCTCATCGTCTTCCAAAATGCCCTTCCATGCGGGCATTCCCGAAGGATTGATGCCGTTCACGATGATCCAGTGCAGTTGGCCATCGGTATAGCCTTGCACCGCCTTCGACTTGAGGTCCGCAACCGGCGGCGACATCTGTTGAGCAAACGGAACACCTGTGTTCTGGCCGTCGAGACCATGACAGATTTGGCAGTGATGCCCAAAGTGCCCCTTGCCTTCCTCAACGTTCGCCTGCGTGTCGGGCACAGGATTCTGATCATCTTTCCCGCCGACCGTGATCTCCTGTTTCACTTCGGTCATTACCTTTTCTTCCATTGATCCCGGCTTGTTGACCTTGCAACCAGAGGCAATCAAGGCAAGTGAAAACACAACCAGCACGGCGTATTTCATATTCACCTCAGACGCTGTGAGTGTAAATGAACACACGATAATGCAGTCGAGTGCAGGGCAAAGCCGTCCCTACTCAATCGTTGAGCGGAGCAGTTCGAAGTAGCGGCGAAGAGAGTCCGGTGACGTCACACCGCCTGCTGCAACCGCTTACTCTGAATTTCGATATAGACGTTGATCAATGAGACTGCCGCAGGCGTCACGCCGGGAATCCTGATTGCGTGGCCCAGGGTGTGCGGACGAACTCGAGTCAGCTTTTCGTTCATCTCGCGCGAGAGTCCGCTAACCTGCGAATAGTCGAACCATTCCGGGATTGTGCGCTCTTCGGCCTTCTTCAGCCGCTCGATTGAACGCTGCTGCTGGTGCAGGTACCCGGCGTACTTGAGCTCAGTTTCGATTGACTTCAGCTCGTTGCGAGCTTGCGCCGAGAGCCGCTCGGGATCTTTGGAGGCACATGCTTCAAAAAACGAAGGAAGAACCTCTCTGAGCGCGGGAGCAAACATTTCAATCGTTACTTCTGGACGCTTCAGCAATTGTGCGTATGTCTGTCCTTCCGAGCCTGCAAGAAAGTTGGGGCTTTCACGAGCAACTCCTGCGAGCTTCTCAACATTTGCCTTGGTTCCTTCCAGCACCTTATGGATTGCCGAGGCGCGCTCCTGCTTCGCCAGGTAATCACGCCATGCGCCATCCGGAATTAATCCGAGTTTGTGCCCATAAGGGGTCAAGCGACGATCGGCATTGTCGATTCGCAACTGCAGACGAAACTCGGCGCGCGACGTGAACATGCGATACGGCTCGTTGGTCCCCTTGCTGATCAAATCGTCAATGAGAATCGCGGTATAACCCTCGGTGCGATCGAGCACGAAGGGCTGCTCGCCCTTGACCTTGAGCGCGGCGTTGATGCCGGCCATGATTCCCTGGCATGCTGCTTCCTCATAGCCTGAAGTTCCATTGATCTGGCCGGCAAGAAAGAGGCGTGAGATCTTCTTGGTCTCCAGCGTGCGTTCTAGCTCAGTAGGATCGATCGAGTCGTATTCAATGGCATATCCGGGACGCAGCATCTCCGCCCCCTCGAGTCCGGGAATCGATTTGATCATTGCAAGCTGCACATCGATCGGCATCGACGTGGACATGCCGTTCACGTAGATCTCGTGCGTGTTCAGGCCTTCGGGCTCGAGAAAGAGCTGGTGCTGAGGCTTGTCGGGAAACTTGACGATCTTGTCTTCGATCGAGGGGCAGTAGCGCGGCCCAACGCCCTCAATGCGGCCCGAGTACATCGCCGAGCGGTGCACGTTCTCGCGAATGATGCGCAGTGTCTCAGGCGTGGTGAAGGCGATGTGACAGCTCACTTGCGGCTGC
>DATLKS010000535.1:0-7479 GCA_035538255.1 Terriglobales bacterium | reverse complement strand
AGCGATAGCTCTTGGATCATCATCGAACCATTCGTCCAGGGATCGTCCTGGCGGTCAGACTGGGACAAATGCGAACGTTTACGAAGGAGGCCTGGTTGCAACTTTCGTCCGCCACAATTGGCCCGCCTCGCGTAGGCATAGGAACGAGTGGTTGCATTCGGCGAATCGCTTCGGATAGACCGAATGGTTGTGCCTCACGACGAGCAGAAGGAGGCGCCAACCAAGCTGGCCCAGTGATAACTAAAAGCCTATTATGGGTTAACTCAAGCGTATGGGCAAAAGTCGGGCTGGTACATGGCCGAAGACAATGGCTCCGCTCACTGGGCATTCTTGTTCCGATCTGGCTGAGAATCGGGAATGACCAGTTGGCTTACCGCGTGGAAGGCCCAGGGCTGGGTGCATCATGCGTAATGCAAACATCTTTATCGTGGCATCGTAAACGCATTAGAATTTATTGATCGAGCGAACATGGTGTAAAGCTACGCTTCGAAGGTGAACGATGGCGAGGTCTGACCGTGATATCCGACGCACAACGCGAGAATATTAGAGTCGTCCTTAAGGAATTGATCAACCTGTGGGATAACAGGGTAGATCTGTATGGCGACGTTGTTTTTGGCTCCGCTGTTGCAAAGGGATACGACAAGAAGTGGCGCAACGTCACTTCGTTCCTATTCCCCATGCACAAAGACGAAGTCCGCTCGACTGGGCTTCAGGCCGAATACGGAGATTTCGAAGTCGTAAAAGCGTAAACAAGGCCATTCTCGTTGGCTCCGTCGCAAGGACTCTGAAGTGAAATACACGGCAAGTGGTATTCCTGTTGGAAGATTCAGCCTGGCTACCAACGAGCTAAGTGCGGGAAATTCCAGGACCGCACGGAATGGCACAGCGTTGTAGGCTGGCAGAAACTAGCCGAGATTGTGGGCAAGTTTGTGTCCAAGGGATCGCAGCTCTACCTCGAAGGAAAACTGCTGACTACGAGTTGGGAAGACCGGCAGAGCGGAGAAAAGAAATACCGGACTGAAATTGTGGCCAATGATGTGGTACTCCTGGGCTCGCGAGAGAAGGGAAATGGAGTCCAGCCATCTGGATCAGGTAAGGCCGAGAAAGCCAAGACCACCAATTCAGCCGCTGGTAAGACTACTGATATGTCGGACGACGATATTCCATTCTAATCCGTGGTTTTGCTGGAGTGTCCAGTTTGTCTTTGTAGGCCTGTCTCTGAGAGCTTCCGATCCATTGTCTGGTTGTGTGCGCAAGTCGCGTAGGCCGTAGGCCGGAGTGACTTGCGCACACAACCAGGGCGACCGCCGGTGCCTTAGCCTACCCCGATACGGCGTGCTATCCCGTGTCCAGTTATCCATGATCTGACCGCGCTAGAACGGGGAACGCGGCGTGTGTCCAGTTTTCACCGGAACTTCATTGCCCAGTAACACAGTTCGTGGACACTGGTCCTCGAAGCGGGGTGGGCGATGGCGGACACAGAGAAGACGTTCTCGGTTCTTCACCTTGTTCTCGATTCCGGAGAGCGCCTTCCGTGCCTGGTCGAAGCGGCGACTTGGATTCCAGCGCGTGTTGCCCTGCGCTGGGCTATGCGCTACAGGCGGTACAGGGTTCAGTCTTCCACGCTGGCCGCCAACCTGCGGGTTCTGGCGAAAGTGTACCGGTGGACGCAAGAGACAGGAGGCTTCGACCTTGACGATCGACTCACCCAGGGACAAACACTTCAGAACCACGAGATCGAGTCGCTGGCACGGAGCTTTCGAGGTACCAGCACTCAGGAGTTGGATACAGGCGCTTTCGATCAACATCTGGCGGTGCTCGAAGATTTTCTGAAGTGGTCTCTGGATAGCGAAAACCGTGGCGGTCGCAGGTCTCTTGAACTCGCCCAACTCGCTCAGGAACGGAACAGGATTGGGCTGATCCTCCATTCGCTTCGATTAGGCGCTCGCGCCGCGGATCGCATCGAGCCGCTGGAAGATGCAGATATCCAAGCGATCCGCAACAGCATCGGTCCCCGGCGCGATGCAAAGGGTGTCCTGACCTTTCCGAAGGCCTTCTCTCCTCACACGAGATTGCGGAACTGGTTGATGTTTGAGGTCGCCCTGGAACTGGGGATACGCCGGGGCGAACTTCTTAAGCTGCGGCTGGACTCTTTGCCAAGAGGGGCCGACGATGGCATTCGTGTGCTGCGACGCCCGGACGATCCGCACGATGCACGGTCCAAGGAACCTGCGGTCAAGACCGCTGAACGAGTGATTCCAGCCTCGCGCAACCTGCTGGCGGCCGTGCGGGCGTATCTGACGTACCCGCAACCACTGGGGAGGACTTCAGGCAGAAGCCCGTACTTGTTTGTTGCACGCTCCGGCAACCCGGTATCGATGGACACCGCGGACGACGTGATCGCAGCCATCGGCGAACACAGCGGCGTAGCGCCGCTATCCTGGCATCGCTTGCGGCATACCTGGGCAGAGCGGATGGCCGAAGCATTCGCGGGACAACCCAACGGTATGGACCGCCTTGTTTACCTTGGCGGATGGACCAATCCGCAGTCCGCCACGCGTTACATCCAGTGCGCTCTGGCGAGCCAGGCGAAGGAGGCGGTTCGCAACTATCATCGGAAGCTGTACGCGGAGGCAAGAGATGCTTAACCTTGCCGGCCGTGTACCCCGTCTGTCCGATTTACCCCCACTTCCCGCACAGGTGCTTTCCTTTGATGGCCAACTCGTCGATACAAGTCAGGCGATTTGGCGCTTTCGTTCTTCGCTGGACGGCGGGAAAACGATTTCGCTTGACTGGGCATTGCAGGATGAGCAGGGCATCTTAAGCCTTCGTGCGCGGCACCTGCTGAAGCTCTATTTTGGCGACCGGACCGCACAGAAAAAGGCGCGGACCATCGAGAACGATTTTCGTATGTTCCTGCGTCTGCAGGAGTGGCTGCACTCGCGCATTCAGGTGCCGGCAGAGTGGTCGAGCCTGAACGAGGGGCTTGTACGCGCATTTCTGCAGCACGGTATCGAACGCACCGCGGATAAGGGCAACGACTTCTCGCGGCTGCGCACCTTTTATCGCTGGGGTGTCGCCAGACAGTACCGGGACTTCGATCCGGCCTTTCTTGACGTCTTGCTATCGATTACAGCGATTGGGAACGCAAAGGGCCACAGCGTCCGCTTTCGAGACGTCGTTCGAGGGCCGTTTTCTCCCGATGAACTCTTGCTGATCGGCAGGGCCGTCCGTGAGGGCTTGGGAACAGTCCAGGATCGTGCCGTCGTCATGCTGCATCTGGAACTGGGTCACAACCCGAACGCGAGCGTGCGGTTGCGCAACAGCGATTTGATTCGTTACGAAACCAAGTCGGGAGTTGTGTGGCAACTCGATGTGCCGCGCGTCAAGAAGCGGATTCCACGGCGCGAGACCAAACGGCGACCGATCAGTGGCTCGCTCGGCAGTCTGCTTGATGGCATGCAGGCGGGCGGCCCCGATGGCCCACTTCTCCATTGGCTGCCGGCATCGAGCCCGGAAGCAGCCATCAACCTGGCCATGCGGCGCTTTGCGCAGGCAGCGAATCTCATCTCACCACGGACGCAGCTGCGGTTGAGGATGAACGCGCGCCGGTTCCGTTTTTCTATTGCCACACACATGGCCGAAGAAGGCGCCTCCCTATTTCATATCGCCGAAGTCCTCGACCATACCGATACGCAAAACGCGAGGGTCTACGTTGAAACCGCCTCCTCCATTGCTGACCCAGTCGCCCGGGCCACGGACAGTGCATTAACGCCGCTGGTTCGCCGCTTTCAAGGCCAGATCGTCGATTCAGATGGGGCTCTGACTGTCGCCTCCCGTTCACATGGGAGCATTCCCGCAGCCGTTCCCCATCTGGACATCCCGCACCTCGATGTGGGCGGAATCGGCTTGTGTGGCCGCGATGCAACGAGAGACGGCCTCTGCCAACTGCTCCCACCACTGAGTTGTTACCTGTGCCCGTCCTTTGCGGCGCTCCGGACCGGCCCGCACTGTCAGGTGCTGGAGTCGATCGACGAGTTCCTTCGGCGCAATGAGCAACTCAGCGACCGAAGAATCCTTCTGCAGTTGGATCAGGTGCGTGCGGCGATCCGTCAGGTCATCGAAGAAATCCATGCTTCGGAAGCGAGCGCGCCATGAGCGGCGCTGCAGTACGGAAGCTGGTCCTCGTTGCCCGCGAAAAATTCACGGCGGACTTCGGCGCCGATCCGGAGATGTTCGACTCATCGTTCTGGGACGTTAGCTGCTTGAAGGACAGGGCGTTCAACCGGACGAACCGAAATGTGTACTTCACGCGTCATGACACGAACGATCAGCCTTTACCCGCGGATTTTTCCCGGGTGGTCAAGAGCTGGTTGATCCTAGACCGTCGCTCGCCAGGAAACATGGGTCTGAGACTGGCCACCGTTCGCATTCTCTGGGAAGCAATCCTCACGCGACGCGGTGGCGATCCCGCGGCGTTCCGCTGGCAGACCCTGTCGGAAGAAGACCTCAGTCAGGCTGAACTGCTGATGCGGGTTCACTGGGCGGAGTCGACCACGTACAAGCGCATGATGAGCCTGCTCGTGTTCACCAGGTTCCTGGCCAGCCGGAACCTCTGCCGGCCGCTCTATTACACTACGCAGACACCGCGCGTGGAAGACTTTAACCGTCACACGATAGCCGGGCAGCAGGCCCGCCGTGACCGACTGCCATCCGAAGCCGTGTTGAATGGTCTTGCGGATATTTATCGCGAGCACGCCGTCGAGCCGAGAGACAAGCTGCGAGCTGCCGCGCTTGCCATTCTGGTTGTGACCGGTTTCCGCATCGGCGAACTGCTCACTTTGCCGTTGGATTGCGAAGTTCGCGAGAAGAGAGGCGGTCAGATACGCTATGGCATTCGCTACTACAGAGAGAAGATCAGAGGCGGCGCACGATTGTTTGCCGTCCGCTGGCTGACGCCCATCGGCGCGGAGTTGGCCCAGGAAGCGATCAGTTGGATTCGCAAGATCACGCACGCCGCGTGGCAACGCGCCAAGGTGCTGGAACTCTCCCCTCATCGCGTGCCCATCCCAGGCTTTCACTGGGGTGCTCGCATGACTCGCCGCGAAGTTGCCCGCGTTCTCGGCTGCAACGACCTCAGCGTATTCACGATCGCTCGCGACAAGCTCATACGGCACCGGGACTCGAACGGAATCTACTACCGCGCCTTTGAAGTTGAGGCGTACCTTCGAAATCTGCGCGTCAAGCAACTGTGGACAGTGGATCGGCGGGATGGAACACGGCAGAAGCTCTCCGAGTCGCTGCTTATCGCATTCCGCAACTTCTTTCATGCCACACGATCTGCATGCCCGCTCCTTGTCGAACCAGTGCTGCTCTCGCAGATAGCCGACTTCGTCACCTGCAGAGGGAACATGAAGTCTGCCTTCGAGAGATTTGGCATTCGGGAACCAAATGGCCCCTTCTGCCGCATGACAACTCATCAACTCAGGCACTGGCTTAACCACATTGCCGACAAGGGCGGCCTGGCCGTCGAGCTACAGACGCGCTGGCTTGGCCGGGAGAACGCAAGGGATACGGAAGCCTATCGGCACGCCACCGTCAGTGAACGGTTGGAGTGGGTCAAGGCCGGCATGCGGGAAGGTTCACTCCATGGGACCAAAACGAACATTTACCTCGAACTGCCACGCGGCCAGAGAGAAGCTTTCCTCGAAGGCGAGATACAGGCGGTGCACTTTACCGCTTTCGGTATCTGCCTGCATGACTTTGCCGTCACTCCGTGTCCGTTCCACCTCAACTGCGTGCGCGGTTGCCCGGACTACCTCCGAACGCGCGGAAATCAAAAGCAGCGGCAGCATTTGATCCAGATCCGCACCGCCACCGAGCAAGCGCTCGCCGCCGCCCGCCTCCAGACAGCGCGCAACGCAGGGATCGCGGAACCTTGGGTTCGCCACTGCGAAGAAACGCTCAACGGCATCGCGAAGGCTCTGGCCGTTGATGAGGATATGGAGTCTGACGATAGACCGATGTTCTCTTCACGGAGCACGCGATGCCCAGAGTAAGCGTTCGCGAGCAGTTACAGCAGCGCCTCCGCGACTATCTGGCTGTCGCTGAGACCCATCCGCCCGATGAAACGGCACTGGATGTCAGGAGCGTCGCTGCCGCGCTCGGCGTCAGTCCGACAACCCTGTACAAGTATGGGTTCAACAACGACGTGAACGCCGCCGAGGAACGCCGACGGGAAAATGCTCTGTTGTCCGGTCCTGCTATAGAGAGGCGCTTTTTTGAGGGTCAACTCGATCAGTTAAAAACCGACCTTGAGAAGGAACAGGAGAGAAACAGGCAACTCGTCGGCCGAATCGCCATCATTGAGGCAAATGCTGGCAGGCTGGGGATCGATTCCGAGGAGTTGTACCGAGCCGTTCTGAAGCCCGTCAGAAGCATGTCCCGCGCAGGCTCGAACATGAACGGCCCGCACAAGCGTTTCCGTCGTTCTTAAGTACAAATCGAAAACGGTACACTTCCTTTGTACCTGCAAAACCCTTCACGAACAAACAGGCTCAGTATCTCGTCTTCGTTCACTACTACAGCAAGGTCAACGGCCGGCCTCCCGCCGAGGCCGACATGCAGAGATACTTTCGGGTGAGCCCACCGTCCGTGCACCAGATGGTCATCGCCCTGGAAACCAACGGTCTTATCGAGCGGACTCCCGGGCAAGGACGATCCATCCGGCTTCTGGTTGCACGCGAGGATCTTCCGGATCTGGAGTAATTGAAGTGTGTTCAGCGCAGATAGAGCAAGCGCCCCAGTTTCGATCTGACGGACGGTTTCTGCGAAGCCACATATCCGGCCAGCTCGTACTGATTGAACGCCTGCCACACCGCAGCCAGAAACCGTGGAAATTCTCTCGCGAATTCCGGGCAGTGCTCTGTCTCCTGCGCAAAGCGAACGAGCTTTTCGCCGACCGTAGTCAAGAGCGCTCTTCACTCCGAACCGTCGCCGGATCGCGCGCGTGGCTTTGCACTGTTCTATCCAGATTTTTTCGAAACGCATCTTGCTCAGCTTATTCCCAATTGCGCTTCGACAACAACGCAAAACTGAACGGTCGGCACACCGTATTTGCTTGTAAGTCAGTGTGTTTACGCGGATTAGCAAAGTGGACGCGGCGAAAACCGCGTAAAACCGTTTTAGACACTCCTCTTGGCAGTGGCGTCCCTTGATACGGCTGGGGGAGAGGCCCTTCACTATGTGACTAGGCTGCCGCAGCGTAGCGAAGTTATGCTATGCGAAGGCGAACCTACAAACACTGCTGCGGCAGCTATTTTGAGCCCTTCTGCCGGGCTCCTTCTCAACTGTCGTTATACGGTCACTGACACACAGCCTCTCTGACTTAAGAACCCGAGCAAGTCACGGGTGCTCTATTTCGGCTAGATGGCTTGGCTTATCTTCGGCGAGCCGATTATTACAACGTCGACGGTAGGT
>DATLKS010000534.1:0-1911 GCA_035538255.1 Terriglobales bacterium | reverse complement strand
TGCTTCTGCTCCTGCACATTCACAGTAGCCAACACGCAGAGAAATGTCCAGCCTTTTGCCATCAACATGGGAAGTGCTGGGATAAGAATGGTAACTACCAAGGTGTGCTATCGAGAAACAGTTAAGCAGGCGCTCACCACTCACCAGATATCTCGCGGCAGTGCTGATATCCCCCTGATTGGAGCAGCATGAACGCTCTTCGTGCCGTCTATCCCGTTGAAAGATCGTGCTCTAACCTTAAATCCAAAAGAGCCGCACCCTTTTGGAATCGTGGTCGCAATGCATTTGTTTCCCCCAACCGCAGTCCTGTTCAACAAAGTCGCCCTACTCATGCTGGTCCTCTCGGCGGTAGGACTCATCGTAGGATCCGAGGTGAGCGAGCGACACCGATTGGCAATTGGTCTGAATGAACAAACCACCTATTTAGATTCGCTGATACAAAACAGCCCGCTGGGAATCGTCGTTCTTGACCGTCAAGGCTCAGTCGAGCTGGTGAATTCCGCCTTCGAGAAACTCTTTCAGTGCGACCGGCGCCAGCTCAATTCAATTGATATTGGGAGTACGTGGATACCAGCCGACGAGGCTACGGACTCCGCGCAACTGATTTCGCAGATCTTTGCCGGAAACGCGTTGCACAGGACGGTGCGAAGACGGCGCAAAGACGGGCAGATTCCTAGTCACTATTTCGGGGATGATCCCCAACCCATCCACGTCAGGCGTGAGCGATATCTGAAACCCATCTTGCCCCGGCGCTCGAATCGCTGCAATCTTCATCTATGCGGCAACGAAATGAGCAGGCGTGGACCGAGTGGCGAAATCTGATTTCAGAGCAGGGTCGAAGTGGGCAGAGCGCCACCGCATTTTGCAGGGGGCGGGGACTGCCTAGATCACATTTCTATTACTGGAAAAAACAGGTGCGAGAAGCACCGTCGCCGCAGTTCGTGGAGGTACAAGTTCCGAACCCACCAGTGAGGCAGAGACATTCCCACTCAGCGCTGGGATCAACGATTGAGGTACGTCTAAGTAATGGGCGCAGTCTTATGGTCGCTCCAGAGTTCGACGCGAGTCACTTGCGGGCCTTGTTGGCGGTGGTGGAGTCCGAGTCATGATGGGGCTGCCCAGTTTGCACGCGCTCGACCGGGCGCAGGCCGCGCGTATCTGGTTAGCGGTAGAACCTACGGACATGCGCTGCGGATTCGACCGACTGGCAGAGCGAGTACGGGCAGTGATTGGCCAGGATCCTCTGAGTGGCCATCTGTTTTTGTTCCGCTCACGGCGTGGAGACCGACTAAAGATTCTGCACTGGGACCAAGATGGATTCGTCCTGTGGTACAAGCGCTTGGAAGTGGGAGTGTTCAAGCTGCCACGGGTAAACGAAGGAGCACGCTCGGTGGAGTTGCGCGCCAGTGAGCTAGCCATGGTGCTCGACGGAATTGATGTATCGAAGCTGAAGCGCGTACCGCGCTACGCAAGAATCAGCGAGGAAAACAAAGAAAAGATATTAGTCTGAGAAACTCACAAGCGTTCGGTCTATAGTAAGCGCACACTGTGGACGCGAACCTGAAGGACCTTCCTCAAGATCGGGAATCGCTGGAAGCGATTTTACGTCGGATGATTCTGGAACGGGATCAACAGCAGCAGCGAGCCGACCAACAAAGCAAACGCGCTGACGAACTCTACCTGCAGAATCTGCGGCTACAACAAGAGCTGGAACGTTACAAGAAGATGTACTACGGGCCGCGTGCAGATCGGCTGCATTCGAGCGCAGAGATTGCGCAAATGCTGCTGGAGTTCGCCCAGCAACTGGAAGCGAAGCCGATCCACCTCCAGGATGTGCCGAAGGACGAGCCCGAGTACGAGCTGCGGCGGGTCAAACGGCGCAAGGGGCGGCGCAATCTCGCCAACTTCGAA
>DATLKS010000533.1:0-1507 GCA_035538255.1 Terriglobales bacterium | reverse complement strand
AGATGAAGCTTCCCATCATGCGGCTGCGCGAATCGTGGCATCGAACTCAGGTTCTCGTGGTGGCGCTGGTGCTCAGTCTTTGCCTCACCACTCTTAGCTGCACTCCTGAGATTCCGAATCGAGTCACTAACGAAGAGATCGCACTCTATCGCGAATGGCTGAAGCATCGCTTTGCCAGCAAGGCTCCCGAGCAGCTTTATCTCGACGATCAAACATTCGTCTTTGATCCGCTGGAGCATCTGGGCTGCGGCGGTGCGATGCACAAGCAGGACCATGTGCCGTGGTCGCTGATGAAAGCGCTCCACTCCCTCGGAAATTCCGATTATGAAGTAGATGTCTCTCCGAAGGTGATGCAGCTTCCGTGGTCTTACCAGATTCTGAATACGCGCAATTTTCCTAAACAGTCGCCGGGCCTGCACGTGATCGGATTCTCGCGAATCGCCTTTAACCACAGTGGCCACCAGGGCTTATTCGCTTTCAGCGATTCCTGCGCCGCCGGCCTATGCGGAACTGGAGGCGCAGTGCTGGCGAGCAAGCAGCGAGATACGTGGCAGTTCAACGAATTGAAGAGCTGTTTTTGGGTGTATTAGATCGATATATCTCGTAGGAGCAAGGTGGATTCGCCCGCCTTCGGCCAAGGTGTCCGGCGCAATGTGGATACCGAGTGCATCCACGCCTGTTCTCCTGGAGAGTTGTCATCCCGAAGCCCGCTGCGATGCGGCTGTTGAGCTGACATTTTGCAGTGCGGAGTGAGGGATCTGCTTTTCGCGGCTATACCAGGAAGCCCGAAGGAATATCCCTCGCGCAAGCACCGGCGCATCGGGATAACAGTTCATAAAAGGGAGAAGCAGCGCAGAGAAGGATCGGCAGTGACCCGCGCCCCGATGTTCAGGCCGACTATGCCGGCAACAACATTCCCTTTTCGAGATGACGCGTGGTGTGCGCGTACGCGGCGGCATTTGGATCGTGCGTGACCATCACGATCGTCTTGCCGAACTCTTCATTCAACCGCTTCATGATTTCGAGTACTTCGGCGGCGGAGTGGCTGTCGAGGTCGCCGGTGGGCTCGTCCGCCAGCAGCAGCGTTGGATCTGTGGCGATGGCGCGCGCGATAGCAACGCGCTGCTCTTGTCCGCCGGAGAGCTGCTTAGGAAGATGATGAACACGGTCGCCGAGGCCGACGAGCGTCAATGCAGTCATCACGTGATCGCGCCGCTCGTTCTTGTTGAGTTTTGTCAGCAGCAGAGGCAGCTCCACGTTCTCGAAGGCCGTGAGCACGGGAATGAGATTGAACGTTTGAAAAATGTAGCCAATATGCCGATTGCGCCACTCAGCGATTTTTTTATCGGTGTAACGGAAGACGTTCTCGCCCTGTACCAGCAACTCTCCCGACGTGGGACGATCAATAGCTGCGATCATGTTGAGCAGCGTTGTCTTACCCGAGCCTGACGGCCCCATCAGCGCCATGAACTCTTTTTCGGCGATCTCGATGGAAACATCGTCGAGC
>DATLKS010000532.1:0-12455 GCA_035538255.1 Terriglobales bacterium | reverse complement strand
AGATGAACGCCAAAAAACGGCGCCCTTGACGCCACTTCCAACGCCACAGGACTCGTGTTGCCAATTTCACCCTTGACAGAGCCGTCGTGGTTATAGAAGGGATGACAGTGCATGGGGTTCATACGCATTTGTCTTGCGCTCGAACGTAATCCGCGTTCCCAGCTCAGCAGCTTACAACGGAATATTTCCATGCTTCTTAGGTGGATTCTTGTCTCGCTTTGTGTCGAGCATTTCCAGCGCGTCGATTAATTTCTTGCGCGTCTCTCGCGGACGGATTACTGCATCTACATATCCGCGCTCAGCGGCCACGTACGGGTTTGCAAAACGCTCGCGGAATTCTTCGATTTTCTTGCCGCGCTCGCGTTCAAGGATTGCTGTCCGCTCGGTTTCGGTTTTGCCCATTTGCGCGGCGCGTTCCAGTTCGCGCTTATAAACGATGTTCACTGCGCCTTCCGGTCCCATGACAGCGATCTCCGCTGTGGGCCAGGCATAGTTCACATCGGTCCGGATGTGCTTCGACGACATCACGCAATAGGCTCCGCCGTAGGCCTTGCGTGTAATCACTGTCATTTTGGGAACTGTAGCTTCCGCGAAGGCGTAGAGCAGCTTCGCGCCATGGCGGATAATGCCGCCGTACTCCTGCTGCGTTCCCGGCAAGAACCCTGGGACATCTTCGAAGGTCACAAGAGGAATATTGAAGCCATCGCAGAAGCGAACGAAGCGCGCGGCTTTATCTGAGGCATTGATGTCGAGTACGCCGGCGAGAAACGCGGGCTGATTCGCCACGATGCCCACTGGCCTGCCATTGAGCCGCGCAAAGCCGACGACGATGTTCTTGGCATAGAGCTCCTGCACCTCGAAGAAATAACCATCGTCAACGATGCGTGTGATCACGTCTTTCATGTCGTAGGGTTGGTTCGACTGTGCCGGGACGACGGTATCCATCTCGGCATCAGCACGATCACTCGGATCGGTTGTGGCCTTTCGCGGAGGATCGTCGATGTTGTTCGATGGGATAAAGCTCATCAGCTCGCGGACCATCGAGAGGCACTCGGCATCGTCGTGGGCCAGGAAATGCGCGACCCCGGAAGTCTCGTTGTGTGTTGCCGCGCCGCCAAGCTGGTCTTTCGTGACTTCTTCGTGCGTGACGGTTTTAATCACCTCCGGACCGGTCACGAACATGTATGAAGTCTTATCGACCATGAAGATGAAATCGGTGATCGCCGGCGAGTACACAGCGCCTCCAGCACAAGGTCCCATGATCGCCGAGATCTGCGGAATCACTCCGCTGGCGAGAGTATTGCGCAAAAAGATGTCTGCGTATCCAGCGAGCGACATCACACCTTCCTGAATGCGCGCCCCGCCGGAATCATTAAGTCCGATCACGGGCGCGCCGACGCGCATGGCCATATCCATGATCTTCACGATCTTCGCGGCGTTTGCCTCCGAGAGCGACCCGCCAAAGACGGTGAAATCCTGCGCGAAAACGAAGACGAGCCGCCCTTCGATGCGACCATAGCCGGTTACGAAGCCGTCTCCAGGAATCTTTTGCTGATCCATGCCGAAGTCGGCGGCACGATGCGTGACAAAACGATCCGTCTCTTCAAAACTACCCTCGTCGAGCAGGAAGTTGATGCGTTCGCGTGCGGAGAGTTTCCCCTCTTTGTGCTGGCGCTCGCGTCGCTCCGGCCCTCCCCCTGCCTCGGCGGCGGTATCGCGGCGCTTCAGCTCGTCAAGCTTCTCTTCAAAATTCATCGGGAGGATTATAGGGGAGGAGTTCGAAGTCTTCCTGATAGCGAACCCTTCGCATTGACATCCGTGCGATTCGTGACGCTTTTAAACGCGAGCCCAGTGCCCAAGCCCAACTTCTCTTAATGGAAGATCGGCGTATTCTCGTGCCTCCACCATCGCCAGAGCCCGATCACGCCGGCTTCGCAGCGTCGGGATTGAGTTAAGCAGGCCTCGCGTGTAGTCGTGGGCGGGCGCGGCAAAGACTTGGCGGGCGCTCGCGCTTTCTACGATTTGCCCGCGGTACATTACGGCGAGTCGATCCGAGACGCGCGACACGACGCCAAGGTCGTGGGAGATGAAGAGCATGGAGAGCGAAAACTTCTCTCGCAGCTGCCGCAGCAGATCGAGAATCTGCGCCTGCACCGTCACATCGAGAGCGGTTGTGGGTTCGTCAGCAATCAAGAGTTGCGGACGATTCACGATTGCCATCGCGATCATCACGCGCTGACGCTGGCCGCCGGAGAGCTGGTGTGGATAATCGCGCGCCCGCTTTGCCGGATCAGGAATTGCGACTTCACCAAGCGCAGCTACAGCGCGGTCAAAGGCTTCTCTTCCGCTTTGCTTTTCATGCGCGAGGGCAGCCTCGGCAACCTGGTCGCCAACTCGCATTAAAGGATTCAGTGCGGTCATCGGCTCCTGAAAGATCATCGTCATTGCCTTGCCGCGGAGGCTGCGCATCTTCTCTTCCGACGCGCTGAGAAGCTCTTCACCTGCAAACTGAATGCTGCCCGTCACGCGAGCTTGCGGGACCAGCAGCCGCATAACGGCTAGCGAGGTGACCGATTTTCCGCTTCCGGATTCGCCAACCAAACCAAGCGCTTCGCCCGGTGCGATGGAAAAGTTCACGTCGCGGACGGCGTGAACTGAGCCGAAGTAGATGTCGAGATGGTCAACTGCGAGCAGCGGCGGCATGCCATTGCATTCATAGCACAGCGACACGCTGCTTCACCACGGAGGCACGGAGGACACCGAGAGGCAACGTAGGTACCGCCGCCCATAAGCCGGGGTGTTTGGGCAGAGGATTCGAGCGTTGTCAACGGTAATAGCAGAAACACGCGGATTTCAAACTGCCGGTTCAACGCCAGCATCGCAGCGGGATACTGCCATCGATTCATCCCGGCGCTTATAATTGGCGGTTTTTATCGCGATTTCGAGAGGACGAAAACCACACATGCTCGACCGCAGGAGATTTCTTGCAGTCTGTTCTCAATTGGGACTCACATCTACTCTGCTTCCCGGTGTGCTTTGGAGCATGGCCGAACCGCAGAGCAAAGTCACGAAAGAGATGATCGATAACGCGGCCAGTGTCGCCGACGTTCCCCTGCCCGATGAATACAAGCAGGCGATGCTCGACGGGCTGAATGAGAACAAAAAGAACTATGAGGAAATCCATAAGCTGCGCATTCCCAATTCGGTTCCTCCGGCGTACATCTTTGATCCCCTCCTGGGGAATGAGAAGTTTGAAACCACAAAGCACCCGCTGCGGCTGTCGAGCGCGCCTGCAGTCCTCAGCAGTGGAGCACCGAAGAATATCGAAGACGTCGCTTTCTACAGCGCGCGCCAACTCGGAGATCTTTTGCGCGCGAAGAAGCTCTCTTCCGTCGCGCTCACGGATATGTATCTTGCGCGCCTGAAGAAGTACGACCCGATGCTGAAGTTCGTGGTTACTCTCACCGAAGATCGCGCACGCTCCCAGGCTCAGGAAGCCGATCGCGACATCGCTGCCGGAAGATATCGCGGCCCGCTGCATGGCTTGCCGTGGGGCGCGAAGGACTTGCTAGTAGTAAAGGGATATCGCACGACATGGGGCGCAGGAGGATTCGAGCAGCAGAACATCGATGATGACGCCACTGTCGTGAAGCGTCTCGATCAAGCCGGCGCGGTACTGGTTGCCAAGCTGACACTGGGCGCGCTTGCAATGGGCGATAAATGGTTCGGGGGACAAACGCGCAATCCCTGGAACCCGCATCAAGGATCGAGCGGATCGTCAGCGGGATCGGCTTCTGCGACCGCTGCAGGCTGCGTTGCTTTTGCCATCGGATCGGAGACTCTTGGCTCGATCTCTTCCCCCTCCACACGCTGCGGGACTACCGGGCTCCGTCCGACATTTGGTTTTGTTCCGCGCACAGGCGCGATGGCACTCTCCTGGACGATGGATAAACTTGGCCCAATCTGCCGTGCCGTCGAAGACACCGCACTGGTGCTCAATGCAATCTATGGCCCTGATGGCAGTGACCGCAGTGTTCACAACGCAGCGTTCAACTGGGATGGCAATCTCGATTGGCGAAAGCTGCGCGTCGGATATTTCAAAGAGGAGTTTGAGCTCAAGCCTCCAAGTGAGCCGCAGGCGCCCACAGAGGAGACGACTGCCTCGCCCGAGGAAATGAAAAAGCGCGAGGAGAGCCGACGGCGGCGCGAGGAGGCACAGGCGAGACGCAAGTACGACCAGCGATTCAATGACGCGACGCTCGCCAAGCTTAACGAAATGGGCGCGAAGGTTATTCCTCTTGAGCTGCCGAAGTTTCCTTATGGCGCCATGATTCCTCTGCTCACAGCCGAAGCTGCGGCCGCTTTTGACGATTTGACCAGATCCGGCCGCGACAAGCTGCTGACCGAGCAGTCTCCGGACGACTGGCCGAATCTGTTTCGCATCGCGCGCCTCACGCCGGCGGTCGAGTACATCCAAGCCAATCGTGCACGCATGCAGGCGATGCAACTCTGGAACAAGCTGTTTGAGAACCTCGACGTAATCGTCGCGCCGACCAATAGCGATCAGCTCGTAGCCACGAATCTCACCGGACATCCGGCTGTGATTCTGCCCAACGGATTCCGCGGGTCCGACGCGCCCAAGCCTCCCAAGAAAGACAATGGCGATGATGACGGCATCGGCGGTGCCGGTACTCCGGTGAGCCTCACGTTTCTCGGACAGCTATACGGGGAAGCCAAGCTTCTCGCCTTTGCCAAGGCTTATCAGGATGCAACCGGGTTTCACCTGAAACATCCGGATCTGGACGCGGAGCTGGCTGAGAGAAAAAGCTGATTCACCATGAGGGCACGAGAACACAGATGCTGACGTTTCCTTTTGCGATCGGCATGAGCAATAAAAGACAGCAGCATTCGTTGCAAATTCGCAAACATGCTGTGAAGTTTGGGTTTCCAGCTCGCAACAGAAAATTCAACAACTCTGGCCCCTCCGTGTTCTCCGTGTCTCCGGGGTGAAATAATCTCTTTCGTTCTTGGTTGTCTGCGCTAACCGAGTTGGGATAAGCTTCTCCGCCGAATCACCCCCAGGAGGACTCTCATGGCAACACC
This sequence comes from Terriglobales bacterium, assembly GCA_035538255.1. Classification (GTDB taxonomy): domain Bacteria; phylum Acidobacteriota; class Terriglobia; order Terriglobales; family Acidobacteriaceae; genus Gp1-AA112. Next base: position 7,352 of record DATLKS010000532.1, on the reverse strand, counting down.
AGCAGGCGCAGCCGCTGCCGCGCCGGATCTCAATAAGGCGCTTCAATTCGCATTCAAAGTAGTTGGCGACCTTGCCACGGCGATGAACACGCCACTCATCTACATTGGCGACAAGCTTGGCATGTTCAAGGCAATGGCCGACGGCCAGCCGGTTACATCCGAAGAGCTCGCGCAGAAGACCGGCCTCACTGAACGCTACGTCCGGGAATGGATGAAGGCAATGATCGCGTCCGAATATCTCGCCTACAATCCCGACACGCGGCGCGCATCGCTTTCGCCGGAGCACGCGCTCGTGCTCGCAAAGGACGGCAGCCCGGTTTTCCTGATGGGCGCGGCGCAAATGATTCCCGATCACTACACCATCATTCCTAAGATCATCGTCGCCTTTCAGCACGGCGGAGGCGTACCTTACACCGAGTACACGCACGATACATTCGAAGGCACCGAGCGATTGTTTGAGACCGGCTACAACAACTTTCTTACTTCAACATGGATTCCGGCGATGCCGGAAGTGCATCGCAAGCTGCAGACTGGCTGCAGCGTCGCGGACGTCGGTTGCGGGCGCGGCAAAGCGCTGCTCAATCTTGCAAAAGCGTTCCCAAAATCGAACTACACCGGTTATGACAACTATGGCCCTAACGTCGCGTATGGCAATGCGCTGGCAGCGAAGGAGGGAGTCGCAGATCGCTTGCATTTCGAAGAGCGCTCGGCAAACCTGCTGCCGCAGGGCGGAGCCTTCGATCTGATCATGACCTGTGATTGTTTGCACGACATGGTCTCACCCGAAGCTTGCGCTCGCTCGATCTTCGGCGCGCTTAAACCTGACGGTACATGGTTCTGCATCGAACCGAACATGCGCGACAATGTCGAAGATAACGTCAACGCTCTGGGCAAACTCTTCTACTCAGTCAGCACACTCCAATGCATGACCTGCTCGCTTGCTCATGGAGGCGCCGGGTATGGGGCCGGAATGGGAGAGGGCAACGCCCGGCGTGTCGCACAACTGGCTGGATTCACTCACTTCCAGAAGTTGGCGATTGAGAACCCATTCAACCAGTTCTTCGAGATTAGGAGATAGACCTCTTCGAGAATAGTAGAGACGCAGCATGCTGCGTCTCTACTTATTCCCGCAGCGCTTTTTCCAGCGCAAACTTTTCTTGCAACAATGCGGCCAGAGTTCCGGCGTCGTTTTTGCGCTCGGCATCGGCGATGCTCGTGCTCAGCTCGCGCTTGCGACGCTCCATTTTCCGCCGCCTCAGTGCCTCGACTGCGGACTTTACTAACTCCTGTGTGAGTTCGTCAGCCTCTTGCATCAGAATAGACGCCAGCAGCCTCTGATCGGCCTCTGATCCCATCGAATCTTCCATCGGCGAGAGCAACTGCTCGAACAGGTTTTGCGCTGCGAGACCATCCACCAAACCTTCGACCACGAGCACCTCGGAGGCCGCCATGCGCAAATCGTCCAACTCTGGAGGAGATCCGGGAGCAAGCAGCCGAACCAGGATTTTTTCCGCCTCGCTGACTTGCGGTTCGGCTGCCTTCAACTCTGCGGAGCGCTTGCTGGCAGCGTGACGAAGCTCTTGTCGAACAAGAGCTGAATCAATGCCGAGCTTCTGGGCAACGTCATTCGCCAACTCGTCGCGGACAATTGCCTGCGGAACACGGCGGATGTACGGCAGCAGATAGTTCACTGCTTTGGCTTTGCCCTCCGGCGTCTTCACCGGGAACATACCCGCTGCGCGCGAGATAAGATATGGGAAGTACTTCGGAGCTTCCATCAAAGCGTCAGCATATGCCTTTGCTCCTTTGCGGCGGATGAATAGATCAGGATCGAAGCCGGCATCGAGCGTGAGCACTTTCACGGCGAAATCTTCTTCGATCAGCATCGCGAGCGAACGCTCAGTCGCCGCAGCCCCGGCAGTGTCAGGATCGAAGTTCATAACCACCTGTTTTGTGAAGCGTCCGAGCAGCCGTACCTGCGGTTCAGAGAATGCTGTTCCGGAAGTGGCAATCACGTTGTGAAATCCCGCCATGAACACCGAGATGCAGTCGACATTGCCTTCCACCAGGATCGCGTACCCCAGTTGCCGGATCGCATCCTTTGCCTTGTCCAGATTGAACAGCACGCGACCTTTGGAGTAAATCGGCGTCTCGGGTGAATTCAGGTACTTGGGGCCAGACTTTTCGTTGACATCGAGAGTCCGACCCGTGAAGGCAATCACCTTCCCTTGCTCATTGCAGATCGGGAACATCACCCGATTGCGAAACTTGGAATAGAGCGCCACCGGCGCCGTGCTGCTTACTTCACCAGATGACGCAATCGCCCGATCACCCGGTTCCTGCTCCTGTTTCCACGACATCAACCCGGAAACACGCAGCATCTCCTCTTCCGCCATCCCGCGCAGACGATCACGCAGTAGGAATCCGGAATCGGGAGCATAGCCGATACGGAATCTGCGCAGCGTCTCTTCAGTCAGCCCGCGTCTAGCCAGATACTCCCGCGCCCGAGCGCCTTCCGAGCGTCGCAACTGCTCTTCAAAAGACGAACATGCCTTCTCATGCAAGTCGAGCAGCACGCCGCGCTGTTTCGCGTCAGCTTCTTCCCCGGGCCCAGAGTAGCTCTGTCGGGGGACAGGCACGCCTAACTTTTCGGCGACGCGTCGTACCGCTTCGGGAAATGTAATGTTCTCGATCTTCTGAACAAAGCTGAAGACATCGCCCGAAGCTGAGCACCCGAAGCAATGAAAGAACTGCCGAGTCGCATGGACTGAGAATGAAGGCGACTTCTCCTTATGGAAAGGGCACAGCCCAACGAAGTTCTGCGCGCCGGCTTTCTTGAGCTGAACGTAATCGGCAATGATACGGACGATATCCGCCTGCTGCTTCAAATCCTGGGCGAAAGTGGCAGCAGTAGACATGAATCGATTGTCGCTGCTTTTTGGGAATCGATGGTAACTAATTAAGCTGTTGGGAGCTGTGGATTTGTGGAAAGACATGAAACCGCAACAGGATCTACTCGTTACCCGTAGGCGTGACTTGACGGCTCGCCGTGACTGTCGCGCGATCGGCCGGCTTCGATTTTCGCGGCTGATTGCCTGCCAGCGCTTGGCGCTGTCCGTTGGGGTGCAGCTTCGGAGCGGTGTTCCGGACGGCTACAACGGTGTTGGGGATTCGGGGACCGAGGCACCCGCCACGGCATGCGGCCAATTTTGAAGCGCAGGACCAGGTGCAGCCGTGCACTTCTAACTTGCCATCCCTAGTCGTGCGCGGGCGACAGCACGCCCAGGTTCCCGGACGGCACGATAGAGCAGCATATCCGCCGGAGATGGTCTGGAATTGCCTAACCACCCAGAGCAGACGCGCATCAACCAGGCTTTCATCTCGATCGAAGGCAGTCGTTGTTGCCGCTGTTTGCGCTTTGAGGATCGGTTTTTTGAGCGCCGCAATCCTCGCGTGGAGGTCGCGAAAAAGGCGAGAGCCATATTGCTGGTGCCGCGCTCTGTATATACGCTCCGCACGGGAAGAAATAGCCAGCAGCTGATTCACAGCCCGCAGTCGCTCCCTTGATTGCAAAGAGCGCTGAACCTGGCGAAGCATTCGTTTGCGGCGCGACGGCGCGCGGACGTCGCTGACTTGCTTTCTCTTCATTCGCAGGGCTTGATTGTCGGCGTCTATCACAGTCAATTGCTTGTCAACGCGCTGGAAAACGGCCAGCGGCATATCCGAATTGGCGGAGGTCTTTCGCGTGCCGCGGTGTTTCTCCGGAACAGTGCCGGCATGGACGGATGCGGCAGCGAAGATCGTGATCACGAAAACGATAACTAGCTGAAGTGGTAGTCGCCGTCTCATGAGCCTGCTCCCGATTCGCGACTGATCGCCGCCAACACGGTATTGAATTCCAGTCCATCGCCTGGACATTCCGTTTTTGACACTTCGTTGTGCGGCATGATGTGCTGCAGGGGAATCGAGTACTTTTGCCGGAGATAGCAGCAAAGGCGCACCAGTGATGCGAGCTGCGCCTTCGTCGGCTTTGCGGGAGTTCCGCGAGCCCGGGACCGCACGTGCGAACTGAAGTTGCCCACCAGCGCGATGCCCAAGTACGAGTTATATCCTCGAGCGTGCGCGCCTTCGCAGCGCTCGGGCCGTCCACTCAAGATTTTTCCATTCGGCAGGATCAAGTAGTGATACGCGATGTGATACAGCTTTCCAAAACAGGACACTTCATATCCCTGGGCGTAGTGGAAACGGTCCAGTGCCCGTTCTGTTTCAGGTAGATCACCACTGGGAATCAACACCGAATGATGGATGATGATGCCGGCTGGAGTAATGGTGTTAAAGAACGAGCTCACATCGATCCGGTAGAAACTGGTTACGGTCGAGGACATCGTGCTTACGCTGAGCAGCTGCGCCGTGTCAAGAGCATGTCCGTAGAGCCGCTGAGTCTCCGCCGCATCGAGAGTGATGACTGAGTGCGGCGCTTCGGCGCCGCGCAGCGATGTCCCATTCACCGAGTAGGCAAAGACGTCTTCACTCGCTTTTATTTCGTCGAGAATCGCGGTCTCCTGGGTGGTTGGGCCTGCCGCCACTTTCAGTGGTGATCCGAGGTTCAGTTGACCGGCGACGAGCTTCCGTCGCGCGCGATCGCTAAGAACAAATAGGTATAGATCCGAAGCCGGGCCGTTAGCAGGGGACGACAAATTCACGACCACGGGACTCGTCCACTGTCCCTCAGCATTTCTGCAGGATGCAAAGCCTTGGACTTGGCGACTTGCGCCCTGAGCATCAGGAAACACCACCAGGCATGCCGTTCGATTTAGCACCGCATCGGGTATTCCTAATTTCGGCTGGCTGGTAAGCCGCTCCAGCTCAGCTCCCATCCGATGAAGGTTTTGCTCTGGCGGCGTGAGTTTGGCTGCGTGTTGCGGCGGAAGAGCAGTACTGGACGTGGGCTGCCGCTCCGGCGTCGGAGCAACTGCTACCTTAGCCGGGCGAGAGTGGGTGCAGCCGATCGACAGAGCGAGAATAAGGAACGCAGAGCCGCGTGCAAAGTTTAACGAAAACGCACACATAGGTGGGGCGCTTTGGTAGAACGATGTATGTAGAAGAAGCTCGGCTCCTCTGGCGGGATGCTTTGCACCGATGACAATCGCGAGCTACTGACCAGCAGCAAGGGACGTGCTGAATTTCTTCGTAGAACTCGGGCCTCTATAAAACGTAGGCTCCAATCATATGTTTTGAAGCGTTGCGCGTATGCGCCTATGAAAAGTCTGGCAAGGAGCTACGAAATCTCGCGGGAGATCCCTCCACAAGCGTATGCGGAGGCAGGCGATCTGGAATCGCTTGCTCACGATTTGCGCCTGAGCGTCGATGCCACTGGAGTGGCTATCGTCGAAGAGGACGCCGAGAACCCAGAGGCTCTGGTTTGCGTGGTAAGTGTTGGGCGTTGTGTGCCGGCAGTCGGTGCGCGGCTGGATCCGAACTTCGGAATCTCCGGACGCTGCGTTCGCGAGTGTCGGTCACAGAAGTCTTATGACACGCGAATCGACCCACGAGTGGACCGAGCCGCCTCTGAACAACTTGGGATCCGCTCCTTAGCCGTCGTGCCTATCCTGAGAGGTTCGCGCTGCGTTGGGCTAATCGAGGCAGTCTCCGATCGCGCGGGGCACTTTGACGAAGACAAATTGCCGGTTATTGAGCAAGCCGCTTCCTCGGCAGCTTTGCTGCTCGACGAACATCAGCAGCTCACTTCAGAGGAGCCCACACCTGCGATATTACCTGCTTCTCAGGAAGCAGAAGAGCGGCCCATTCCGCAACTGATCGAGCACTATGCTGAAGCTGAACCCGAAGCAATCGGCTCCTCACACGATGAGGATTCGAGAGTGCCGCTTTCTAGCTCGGTGAGCACTCCTAAGTTCCTGGAGGCGCAGCACTCTCAATCTCGACACTCGTGGCGGCAATGGGCTGTGACCGGTGCCATCGCACTCTTGGCCATCGTTGTAGGAATTCGCATTTTGCCGGGGAGAGTCCCACGACATCTTTTCGCAGCATCGCACAAGGCGACGACCAGTTTGGTGTTATCGGGGTCGCACGCAGGCGAGCACGTCCAAGGCTCACCGAGTACTCCGGAAACCGCGTCGGTCATCAAGAATGACGACGCGTCTTCTGAGCCGCTGAAACAACGAGCCGAGCACGGTGACGTTGCCGCCCAAATAAATCTTGGTCAGAGTTATCTGACCGGTAACAAGCTGCCTGAGGACCGGGCAAAGGCAGCAAGCTGGTACATCATGGCCGGCGAGAACGGCAACGCAGAGGCGAAGCGCCAATCCATCGAGATTACGCGCGGCATGGCTCCCTTCCAAATCGGCGAAATTCGCTTCGATCTCGGCAAGATGTATTTGGACGGAGTCGGCGCCCATCAGAACTACATCTCCGCTTACAGGTGGTTCGAGCTGGCGAAAGCCGCGGGCAATATCCGAGCTGAATCGGAGGAAAACACGTTGGAGCAGAAGATGAGTCCAGTCCAGATTCAGGAAGCCAGACAGCAAGCCTCGCAGTGGCTGCAGTCGCACTCCAGAAGGACTGGGCACCATTCAAGGCAGTAGCGCGAAACAAACCGAGCACTCCGACCTCAATCCCACGGACAATTATCAGGGCGCAGCACGAGAGCCTCAGTCCAAGTTCGCTGCTAAATTGCGAGCGACGAGCATCCTCGTCGAGCGGTGGTCGAGTACGGCTTCGAGCCGTTCAGGCGAATCGGCAGAAAGATCATTCCGTTACGGAACTCGAAGCGACAGCTCGACTGTTCACCACTCGTAAGGATGCTTTTGGCACCGGGATCCATTACCTGGGCAACTAATCGGCAATCCAGAAGTTGAGAACTAATTTCCGGATTGCTCCTAATCCGACAAGGATTTCCGCTGGATAGCGTCGCTGATCAAACCGCCACTCTTCGACGCAGTTGGTTCAATCCGAAAGTGCTCTTCACCGGGATTGCCCTCGAACATCTCCTTGTACTAACGTTGCACACCTTACTAGGCGACGTTTCGACAGGCCTGCGATGGATTTTCGCGATCTTACCGTAGCCGTTCGTGTATTGCGCAAGAGCCCGGTGTTTGCTTTGACAGCGGCGCTGACTATTGCGTTGGGAATTGGGGCTAGTACTGCAATCTTCAGCGTGACCAATGCCGTGCTGCTGCGGCCGCTGCCTTACAGCGATCCCGGCCGCCTGGTGGTGGTGTGCACCGATATGCGCAAGCGCAATGTCCGCGATTTCCCGTTTTCGAACGCCAACTTCATCGATCTGCGCGAAGGCACCAAGTCGGCTTTCGATGACCTTGCCGGCGTCTTCACTT
>DATLKS010000531.1:0-2395 GCA_035538255.1 Terriglobales bacterium | reverse complement strand
TGCAGTTCGTGGGCTCTTCCGCCTGTTTCGTCGCAAGAAGAGCCAGGATGATGTTTTTACGAGTGAAGCATTCCGGAGATCCTTCGCGCAAAAGAAGCGCTTCAGGATGACAGACCTTGTGGTGTTGTTTGCATTTGGTTTCTGTAAAGTGCTAATTCCGGACTCTGAACTTGTATTCAATTGAAGAAATCTGCGATGCGATGATCGCTACCGGCTCTGCGGCGGCTTTTTGCCGCACCGAGCAGGAGTTCCTGCGCTGCGCGCTGCAGGGCGCTGGAGAACTGCTCGAAGTGGGCTGCTGCATCTTCTATGCCGCTCCGGGTTCGCTGTTCGACCATGTCGGTACGGTCCGCGTAAATCAGGGAGCCGGCAAAGAGTTCGAGATCCCGGAGACTCTACCCACAGCGTTCGCCGACCATGTGCGCCGCCAGTCTGGACGCATCGTGGTCTCGCGCGATTGGGACGCGCTCAGCACTCTATTTCCAGCATTCGATTTTTCTGCGTGCGCCTCGCTGTGGATCAGCGTCGGCAACGAGGATCGCATCTTCGGCACGCTGGCCTTCTTCGATCATGGCTCGCGACGCTTCGAGCGCACACAGCAGAAGATCGCTGATTTGGCGGCGAGTGTGATTAAGCTGGGATTGGAGTCGCAGGCGGGCCGGAACTCACTGCACAGCAGCGAAGCGGCGACGTACCAGCATGTTTCCAAGCTCGTCGGCGGAGTTGCGCGCGACCTCATCAATCCGCTGACTGCGATTTTCGGTTATGTCGAGCTGCTGAAGGCGGAATCAACCGCGCCGCGTGCCGCTCACCTGGTTACGCGAGTGGAGGAGCAGATTGACAAAGCGCGCAAGGTGATCGCCGCGCTTTCGACCGTTTCGGGACAGCCAAAATTCTCGATCGGAGCTACCACAACCGTGCCCACGACCGATCTCGAACGTCCAACGATTTCCCTGGTGAAAAAGCCGGAGGTTCTCGAATCGGCTCCGATCTGGCGTCCGCAATCGACTGCCGGCTCGCGGATTCTGCTGGTTCAGCGCAGCGAAGCGGTGCTTGAATTCCAGCGCTCGGTGCTCAGTGCGCTCGGCGCAGAAATTATCCCGGCTCTCTCGGCGAGCGAAGCTCTCGATCAGCTCCGCACAAAGAGGATCGACGTCGTCATCCTCGATGATGAGCTCGACGAAAGCTTTTCGAGCAAGCGATTGGTTTCATGGATCCGTGAGAATCGTCCGGAGCTCGCTGACCGCATGCTGCTCACCGTTTCACGCAAGCCGAGCCTTGAAACCCGCGAGATCCTTGAAACTGCCATGCTTCCGCATGTCACGAAGCCACTGGAAGTCCTCGAGCTCTACTCAAGAGCGCAGCAAGTGCTGCAGGCGGGCAAAAATCCGCCGTTACTGCAGTAGGCAAAGGATCCATCTCGTCGCAGGCCGCATACTTCACTTGCTGCGCGGAGTCGCTGCCGATGTGTCCTCCGCGTAGTAGCCCTTGCGGCATCGAACCTGCAGGCCCTTGGCCACAGTGCGAATCGATATCTGACGAAAGCGGCCGTCGGGCGTGAAGCCAGGCGGGCGATATGCCAGCAAGTACTGGCCGCGAATGGCCCGCTCCGCTTTGGCAAGAGCGTTCACCATGCCTCGCACCGTGTAGCCATTGAAAAAGTCGCCGCCGGTCATGTCGGCGAGTGTGTGCAGCTCGCGCGTGGGACCCTGAAAACCCGTGTACAGCACCAGAACTATGACGCCGCGGCGCAACGCAGCGTGCAGCGCGTCCTGAAAAGTTGATCGACTGCCATTGTCCTCTCCGTCGGAAATGATGACGAGCACTTCACGCCGGTTCGTCTCCGGGGCGGTTGCCAGACGATCGCAGGCAAAGATGACGGCATCGTAGAATGCGGTTCCGGCCCCAGGCTCGCGACGATGAATCTCACGCAAGATCTTGCCCGCCTGCGCCAAGTCGTCGATAGGATAGCTGAGGTAATTGAATCCGATAATCCTTCCTGAATCCCCGGCTCGCAGCACGCGCGTCAGGAACTTGGTCGTGACCTGCACCTCGTAATCAACACGAGAGCTCACGGACCCGCTCAGATCAATAGCCACGGCGATGTTCAGAGGTGTTTCCGTCTGCTGCCGAAACGCCAGCACATTATTGACGTTCAGGCCGGCATCCTTAATTACGAAGTCATTGCGCTGTAAGTCCGAAATGGGATGGCCTTTGCGATTCAAAACCGTGAAGACCTGATTGACTTCATTCACCGAGAACTGAAAGTGCGGTGGATTGTCTGAGTTTGCAGGACCGGAAACTTCGGATTGAAGCGCCGACGCTATCTGCGTGGGAGCGATTGCTGCAGAAATCACGAGCAGCGCAAACATCGTGTTGATTCGGCGTGCCACTG
>DATLKS010000530.1:0-9046 GCA_035538255.1 Terriglobales bacterium | reverse complement strand
ATCGAGCGACATCTTGTGCCCTCCGGTAAACGTGTATTCGCTGTCACACCAGCAGCAGCGCAAATTGCATCCGGCAAGCCGCACAAAAATACACGGCAGACCTGCGAAGGAAGATTCCCCCTGGATCGATTTGTAGATCTCGATGAGGTACATAGTGGCGTTAACGGAAGAGCGTTTCAGCAAAATCGTTTTCCAATGAATAGCGTTTTTAATAAAAAGCGTTTTCAGGGAAGAGCGTTCAGCGAGAGCCGTTGTTGTTTGAACGCATTACCTCTGACATGCTTTCTCTGATATGTCTTTCTCTGAAACGCTCTTCCTGAGACGCTGTTCCCTGGAAATGCCTTGTGCTGAAACGCTGTTCCCTGAAACTCTCTACTCGGAGTACCTCGCCGTCGTCGTATCCGTCTCCCAAATCGTGACTTCCTTCACGCTCACGCGCCCAGAGGTCGAGGTCTTCAGCGTAGAATTGGTCTCGTCGTAGAAGTACTTTGCGAGGTTCTCGGCCGAGGGATTCAACTTTGTAAACGGATCGATGTCGTTGATCATTTGATGATCAAGCCGATCGACTACCGGCTTCATTACCTGCTTGAGTTCCTTGAAGTCGAGCAGCAGCCCGGCATGATCGAGATCACGCCCTTGCAGAGTTATTCGGACTTTGTAATTGTGGCCGTGCGGGTTTTCGCATTTGCCTTTGTAGTTGCGCAGGTAGTGTCCTGCCGCAAAGCTGTCTTCAACGGTAACTTCGTACATGCTTCCTCAGAATGGTCCTCATGCAAAAGAAGTGCAGGCTCAGGATTCCAGCGATAAAGACTATCGGGCGCCGATCAGGAGGACGTTGTTTATTGTATCGCGGAGCTTCAGGATTGCCGCTGATCCGACGCGCGCACACTGAAGTAAATGCCGAGCACTCCACACAGGGCGCAAAGCAGGAAGAGAAAGATGCTGCGAGTGATCCATACACTACGAAGTAAGTCGTGATCGACGTAATTGCGCTCCGGCGATGGAAGAAGCGCAATGCTGATCTGCGCTCCCCAACGCAGCCCCACGACGGCGGACAGAAAAAGCGCAACGCATGCGGACCAGAAGATGCGCACTGCCGTTATAGGCTTCACAAGCGAAATTGTAGCGCCCAAAGATAACGCGGATTCGCTCGCCATGGGGCGAATCCTGGCGAGCACCGTGATGGGTTCGCGAGGGTATCGGCCCCGGGATTACCGCTGGAGTATTTCTTTCCGAAGAAATTAAGACAGAAATTGCGCTGCGGGAGATTGACAGCAGGATTAGAACTTTATCGAGCACCCCAACTTCATCTCCATAGGGCTCCTTTGCTTGTCTGCCAACTTGATTCGTTCCGGATTACGGTCAACTTAGTTGAATGCATTTCTAATCCGCTGCCAGGTCACTTCCAGTGCCTCCGGCAAGACCCGGGTTTCGGCGACGACTGTCATAAAGTTTGCGTCGGCGATCCAGCGTGGCAGGACGTGCATGTGGATGTGCCCAGCGACCCCGGCTCCGGCTGCCGCTCCGATGTTCATTCCCAAATTGATACCGTCGGGATGATATAAACCACGCAGCACAGTTTCCGTCCGCCGGCAGAGGTCCATCATTTCCCGGGCCGCGTCGGATGGAAGCTTCTGCAGCTCATCAAGGTGATCGTAAGGAATTACCATCACGTGGCCTGATGTGTACGGAAATGCATTCAGGCAGATGTAACAGTGTTCGCCCCGGTAGACGATCCAGGAGCGCCGGTCGTCTTTATCGTTTTTTTTGTCTTTTTTGTCGCAGAATATGCATTCCTGGCCTTCCTTCGTTCCAGTGATGTAGGCATAACGCCAGGGCGTCCAGAGATAGTCCATGAACGGGCAAGTATAGATGAGTTAAAGCTGCGTTTTTGTGCCGATTCCATATAGAAATGTGTGGGATTTGCAGGAATCCTTATGCATGAAAATCGCTCTCCCTCTTCTGACGTAACTTGCTGTTCAACTTTGACTTCCTGAGTTTGACACCCTCTCTGAGCGGTTGCTATAGTCAGTGCATCGGCATAGTAGTGGTAGCACTGCTTTGCTGATCCGGCCGCAGAGTTTCCTCTAGCCCGAACGGGCCCACACACAAGAGAGCTTATGCAGCCATCAGTCCGCTCATACGGGCAGCCGGGTTGCACCCTCTGTCTTTTCCGGGACAGTTCCCGTGGCGTGAGCGCGACCGAGAAGAACTGATGTCGGCCAACGAGAGCACAGCCCGCGATCTCAATCCAGCTTATGAAGAGAGCACTGCGAACGCGCAGGACTCGCCTCACCAGACGGGGGACGCGCGCAAGCAGCGCTCGCAAAATTCAATTCACGAGATTACAACCCTGACTACCGAAACGCCCGAACTCACCGCACTCGAAACCGAAAACCCTCAACCCACCATTGCTGAACACGAAGTCGGCACCACGCATGCTTCCGACGCTCAGGAGATGGATTTCGCCGCCGCCCTGGAGAGCTTTGAGGCTGAGCAGTCTGCCGCAGAGGCCGCTCCCGCCGAAGACAATATCCAGAAGGGCACGGTCGTGAAGCTGACCGATAAGTATGTTGTCGTCGACATCGGCTTCAAGTCTGAAGGCATGGTGCCTCTTGCCCAAGTAATGGGACGCGATGGCCAGCCCAAGTTCAAGCCCGGCGACAGCATCGATGTTGTGTCGGAGCGCGGGGAAACTGAAGAGGGCTACCTTCTGCTCTCGCACGAGAAGGCGCAGCGCGTTCGCGTCTGGGATGACATTGAGAAGGCCTATAACGATAAGGCGCTGATTAAGGGTTACGTCGTCGATCGTGTCAAAGGTGGGCTGTCGGTTGATGTCGGTGGAGTGCGGGCGTTCCTGCCTGGTTCCCAAGTTGATCTCAAGCCTGTGCGCAACCTCGATGCTTACAAGGGGCAGGAAATCGAAGTCCGCGTTATTAAGCTGAACAAGAAGCGCGGAAATATTGTGGTCTCGCGCAAGCAGCACCTTGAGGAAGAGCAGGCGGAAAAGCGCTCCAAGACTCTGGAGCACCTCGAAGAAGGTTCCGTCCTCACGGGCACGGTGAAGAACCTCACTGACTATGGCGCGTTCGTGGATCTTGGTGGACTCGATGGCTTGCTGCATATTACCGACATGTCCTGGGGCCGCTTGACTCATCCCCGAGATCTTGTGAATGTCGGCGACGAAATTCACGTTAAAGTCCTCAAGTTCGATAAAGACAAGCAGCGGGTTTCATTGGGCTTTAAACAGCTCACACCGGATCCGTGGCTTGACGCAGCGGAACGGTATCCAATCGGGGCTCGCGTTCGTGGACGGATTCTGAGCGTTACCGACTACGGGGCGTTCGTCGAACTTGAACAGGGAATTGAGGGATTGGTGCACGTCAGCGAGATGACCTGGTCGAAGCGGATGAAGCATCCGTCAAAGATTGTGAAGCCAGGAGACGAAGTAGAGACGGTCGTACTCAGCGTGAATCCGGCCGAACGCCGTATTTCTCTCGGTCTCAAGCAGCTCGAACAGAATCCCTGGGAGCAGTTGCATGAGAAATATCCAGTGGGAAGCGTTGTGGAGGGGAAAGTCCGCAATCTGACTGATTTTGGCGCCTTCATTGAGATTGAAGATGGGATCGATGGTCTGGTGCATGTTAGCAATCTGAGCTGGACCAAGCGCGTGAAGCATCCGTCAGAGGTGCTGAAGAAGGGAGAGAAGGTTAGAGCTCAAGTATTGGCCATTGAACCTGAGCATCGGCGTCTGTCTCTGGGCATAAAACAGTTGCAGCCTGACGTTTGGGAGACCTTCTTCGCTACACATCGAATTGGCGACGTGGTTCGTGGCAAAGTGCTGCGCACAGCCCAGTTCGGAGCTTTCATCGAAATCTCCGATGGAGTCGAAGGTCTCTGCCACAACTCCGAGGCCACCGACAGCCATGGAACTCCGATCAAACTGGAGCCCGGGCAGGAGCACGATTTCAAGATTATCAAGATGAATCCCGAGGAGAAGAAGGTCGGACTCAGCCTTCGCGCAGTGGGCGAAGAGGCGAGCCGCGCCGATGTCGAAGCTTATAAACAGCCAGTCTCGAGCTCAACTACAACGTTGGGCGAGATCATGAGCTGGAAGCGAGCTGGCAACGACCAGAGCTAGGATTTCGCTCCTCCCAAACGATTCAGGCCGCCGGAAATGGCGGCCTTTTTTTAGCTCCTACGCTGCTGAGCTCCTCAGCTTCTAAGGCATCCGCTCCGCCTTCGATCAGTATTGAGAAGCTTGTCGGTCCGGCTTAGAGGCTCAGGAGCTTAGCAGCTTCCTACGCATGCATGTACCCAAGCAGCGACAGAACCATCGTCACGACGACGGCGGCGATGAGCACGCGCTCATTCCAGGAGGATGGGGGAGAATCGAATTGGGCGGTTGAGAAGAACTTCATCGGACTACTCCTGGATGACGTGTCGGCACAACATCTGATTAACACTAAACCCAAAAAGATGCACGCGAACAAAAGTAATTCGCGCCATCATTTAAAGTAATCGTCGAACACATGGCGAACTCAGCATTGATTCGCGCACTCCCGAAAGCTGAGCTCCATCTGCATCTCGAGGGCACGATCGAACCGGAAACTCTGGTTGACCTGAGCCGCCGCCACGATGCTGATCCTTTGACGCTTGAACAAGCCCATCGTTTATACAAATATCCGGACTTTTATGGATTCATGATGGCCTTCAAAGCCGTTACCCAGCGCCTGCTCACTCCCGAAGATTTCGAGTTGGTCACCTATCGCATGGTGGAGCGGCTGCACAGCCAGCGCGTTCTTCACGCCGAGGTTTACATCTCGGTAGGCGTGGTGCACTGGAGACAGCATGAATTCGAGCCGCTGTTCGAGGGTATCGAGCGAGGGCGCGAGCGTGGCGAACGCGACTTTGGCTTGTCGGTTCTCTGGATATTCGACGCGGTTCGCCACTTTGGAATCGAGGCGGCGCGACCCGTCTTCGAGCTGGCTGTGCGCTACAAAGATCGCAACGTTATAGGTGTCGGAATCGGTGGAGACGAGCGGAAAGGGCCGGCAGAGCCCTTTCGAGCGCTGTACGATTACGCGGCAGAACATGGGCTTCGCCGTACCGCGCATGCGGGCGAAATGACCGGGCCGGAGTCGATCTGGGCCGCGCTAAACATTGGCGCAGAGCGCCTTGGGCATGTCTTAAGCGCTCCAAACGATGCAGAACTTATGAAACTGCTGGCGGAGCGCCAGATTCCTGTAGAGATGTGCATGTCCAGCAACCTTCACACAGGTTGCTTAACCAGCCTTCAGCAGCATCCGGTGCGGAGAATGTTCGATCAAGGCCTGCTGGTTACGTTGAACAGTGACGATCCCACGATGTTTCAAACTTCTCTTAATCACGAATACGAACTTGCGCAGGACCTTTTCGAATTCACCGACGAACATCTTCGCGAGCTGGCACGCAATTCGTTTGAAGCTTCGTTCCTGCCGCCGGAAAACAAAGTGCGATTGCTAAAAGCATTCGATCACGCGATGAGTGAATTAACCGCGTAATCTTCGAAATGGCCTTTGAAGACTAACCTGCCAAACCATCGTAATTGACTCATTCGCAAGCCACTTGTCAACATCGTCATGCGTTGTGATTATGTAAGAACAGCGGAAAACAGCGTAATAACAGCGAATTCGGCCCGCGCACTTATCCTTCGCTGCCAACAAAGCAAACGGCACGAAAGCCTCGGGTTTGCCCGCATGACGACCGTCCTCAACTGCCGTCATCCTGTTCCACACCCATACTTCGGTGCTACCACGAGTGGGAAATGATAGTCAAAGGGATTCGTCTCGCGAGCATTTGGGCTGCGGCCTGGGATTGAAGCCTTATTATGGCAATGCGATCAGGCTCATGCTTCCCCAAAAAGTTTCACAGACAATGGCGAAGACCAGAAACTAGATGGCAGGGATCCTCTACATCATCTCCGCCCCTTCCGGCTCAGGCAAATCGACGCTGGTAAACGAACTCCGTTCGATGGTCCCCAATCTCGACTTCTCGATCTCTTACACCACACGTCCGCCGCGCGGCAGCGAACAGAACGGACGCGAATATTACTTCGTCACCCGCCCCGACTTCGAGGGCATGATCGCCGACGACAAGTTTCTCGAGCACGCCGAAGTTTTCGGCAACTACTACGGGACGGCCTGCCGCTTCCTAGACGACGCGAAGCGAACCGGCAAGGACCTTCTGCTCGATATCGACGTCCAGGGCGCGGCGCAGGTGCGCAAAAAAGTGCCGGATGCAGTGAGCATTTTTGTGATGCCTCCGAATCGCATCATTCTCGAGCGGCGCTTGTGGAATCGCAGCCACATTGACAAAGTTGACCCAAAAGTAATAGAGCGAAGACTTGAGAACGCGCAGAAGGAGATTGTGAATTACAAGGATTACGGCTATATTCTCGTGAACGAGATTCTGGATAAGGCAGTGGAAGAACTGAAAGCCATCGTCCTTTCCGAGCGCGTGCGACGATCAGGACGGCAACCCACTCCCGAGGAAGCCAAAAAGATACGCCTCGCGGAAGGATGCCTGTTGGCCAACAGTCACGAGAAAGTTCGACCCGTTTTGGAATCCTTCTGAGCCGCTGCTGCCTGATCCAACCCCTGAGGTACATCTGAAATGGAACCCACGAAAGAGTTCGACAGCAAGTATCGATACATCCTTGTCGCCGCCCGCCGCGCCCGCCAGCTCCAGGGAGGAGCCAGCGCCCTGGTCGAGACCTCCTCGCGCAAAGCCTGCCGCATTGCCCAGGATGAGATTCAGGCCGGCAAGGTCAGCTACGTTGTCCCCGAAGAGGCGACCAAGCTGGATACGGCCGCTGCCGAGTCAAACGAAAGCTAGATCAAACCGGAATTCGGCGCAATCCGCGCGCATAGCGCCCGTGTGATCCGCGTCGTGTTTTGCCTTTTTTTCCTTGCCGAACCATCAGAGTCACGGCTCACGCGGTGGTCCGTTAGATATCCGAATACAATAGATTTATGAAGATCGCCCTTGGTGTATGCGGAGGCATCGCTGCCTACAAAGCCTGCGAAGTAGTCCGCCTGCTGCAGGACCAGGGCGTCCGTGTGCAGGTCGTGATGACTGCTGCGGCACAGGAGTTCGTGCGTCCACTTACGTTCGCCGCGCTTTCTGGCGAGAAGGTTATTACTGGGCTGTGGCAGTCCGGAGGCGAGCAGCCCAACCTGGATTCCGCCATCGAGCACATCAGCGTCGCGCAATCTATCGATGCTCTCGTAGTAGCCCCGTGCACGGCTGACACGATGGCAAAGTTTACCCACGGCCAAGCCGATGATTTTCTTTCCACGTTGTTTCTCGCCACGCCAGCGCCTGTGATCCTCGCTCCTGCGATGAACGTGGAGATGTGGCGTCATCAAGCGACTCAGACCAATCTTGAGACGCTGCGCAAACGGGGCGTCTTGGTCATCGAGCCGGGAAGCGGATACCTTGCCTGCGGCATGGTTGGGGAAGGTCGCCTGGCGGAGCCGGAGGAGATCGTCGCAGCGACGCTATCGACGCTGGGAATCGTTCGCGACCTGATTGGCGAGACCGTGCTGATTACAGCCGGTCCAACGCGCGAGCCCATCGATCCAGTCCGCTTCCTCGGCAATCGCTCCAGCGGCAAGATGGGATACGCCATCGCGGAAGCAGCCATTCGACGCGGAGCAAAGGTAGTTCTCGTTTCGGGTCCAGTTGCGCTGGAGCCGCCGCAAGCAGCAGAAGTCGTTCGCGTCGGCACCGCGGAGGAGATGCGCTCTGCGGTAATTGCTCACCTTAATTCAGCAAGCATCGTCATCGCTGCGGCCGCAGTCGCGGACTTTCGTGTGGGAGAGGTTTCACGGCAGAAGATCAAACGTAACGGACCGCTCACCCTCGAACTTGAGCCCACGCCCGACATCCTTGCAGAGGTCGTAGCCACCCGGCGAAAGGGGCAACTGCTGATCGGTTTTGCCGCCGAAACGCAGAATGCGCTCGAGAATGGACGTGCAAAGCTGCGGAAGAAGGGCGTTGACGCAATCGTCGTGAACGACGTCTCAAAATCCGGCATCGGTTTTGATGCAGATCGCAATCAGGTTACGATTCTCACTCACGACGAAGAAATCTCTGTTGCTGAAGCTTCGAAGACGAAAGTCGCACACGGCATACTCGATGTCGTGCTAAAACTGAAGACGCATTCGGGCAAAACCGCTCCCGTTCGCTGACGTTTCTTCATGCCAAACAATTCAGACCTTCAGCAGCAGCTGGCAGAGCGCGTCCGCTTTTACCGCGAGCTGGGCATTCATGATTTCTATCGTCGCGAGACTGCGAATATTGGTCCTTCCGCAGTAGAGACGCAGCCTGCTGCGTCGCTACCAAGCATTGCTGACGCCTCCGAAGCGCTGGCAGATACGAAGGTCTCAAAGTCCTCACAAGAAATGACTCCTGAAAACGCTCTGAAGGCGATCCGCGAAGATATCGGCGACTGCACCCGCTGCGCCCTGCACAAGCAAGGGCGCAAGCAGATCGTCTTCGGCGTGGGCAGTCCCCGCGCCGACATCATGTTCATCGGCGAGGCGCCCGGAGCCGACGAAGATCAGCAGGGCGAGCCGTTCGTTGGCCGTGCCGGCCAGCTGCTGAACAACATGATCTCCGCCATGGGCATCCGCCGCCAGGACGTTTACATCGCCAACATCATCAAATGCCGGCCGCCTGGAAATCGCACGCCGGAGCGCGAGGAATGCGACACGTGTTCGCCATTCCTGATGCGGCAGATCGAAGTAGTGAGGCCGAAGATGATCGTCGCGCTAGGCGCTGTCGCCGCAAAGACTTTGCTGGGCGTAAACGATGCGATGGTCAACCTCCGCGGCCACATCTATGACTTCAGGAACACCAAGCTGGCAGTCACCTATCACCCCGCGTATCTGCTGCGCGATCCACGCCAGAAGAAAGAAGCGTGGAAGGATCTCCAGATGGTCATGAAACACCTCGGAATGGCGGTTCCTAAAGGGGACAAGGAATAGGCAAAAGGAAAGGG
>DATLKS010000529.1:0-2299 GCA_035538255.1 Terriglobales bacterium | reverse complement strand
GAATCCTGGATTGGCCGGGTTACCGGGCGTCGACTCACAATTTGGTTGAAGAGCACTTGCGGATGCCCGATTCGCAGGTTTCGGAAAGGTGGGATCCGAAGGGGCCGGAAAAAACGCTAGGCGAAACAGCCAGTTCATCTGGACTTTGCAGCGTCGTGGAAGACTCTTTACAGTTCCGCCAGAGAGCGGTGAACGAGCGAGATGGAAATGGCTCCTTCCCCGACTGCGGAAGCTACGCGTTTCACGTTACTCGAGCGAACATCACCCACGGCGAAGACTCCGGGAAGGCTTGTTTCAAGCATGTAGGGAGGACGTGCTCCGGGCCATGCGAGCTTCCCCGTTGCGCCGTCCAAGTCGCGGCCGGTCAGAATGAACCCTTTGTTGTCGAGGGCGAGACAACCCGTTAACCATTCCGTTCGCGGTGAAGCTCCCGCCATGATGAACACGTGGCGAATCTCTTGATCCGAAGTCGCGCAGCTTACTTTGTCTCGCCACGTGATGCGCTCAAGGTGTGTGTCTCCCGCAAGGCCGACGATTTCGGTCTTGTAGTGCAACTCGATGGCAGGATTTTCTTCGATGCGCTGAATGAGATAGCGCGACATCGTATCCGACAGCTTACCGGAGCGTACGAGCATGTACACCTTGCGCGCCGTTTGCGAAAGAAAAACAGCCGCTTGTCCCGCGGAGTTGCCGCCACCGACAACTGCCACGTCTTCTCGTTCACAGAGCTGCGCTTCCATGAAGGTCGCACCGTAATAAATTCCCTGACCTTTGAATTTATCCAGATTGCTGAGCGACGGCTCGTTGTACTGTGCGCCGGTGGCTATGACGATGGCGCGCGCCGCAAGACTGTTCCCGTTGTCCAGAACCAGCTTGAAGGGCCGCCTTTCGCATTCCAAGCGCACTGCCCGGTGCGCGACCATCATCCTTGCTCCGAACTTTTCGGCTTGCACGATTGCACGTGTCGCCAGTTCTTGGCCCGAGATTCCCGTAGGGAAGCCCAGATAATTTTCGATTTTGGAGCTCGATCCCGCTTGTCCGCCGGGCGCCGTGGTCTCGATCATGAGCACATCGAGACCCTCCGATCCGGCGTAGACGGCTGCTGCCAGGCCGGCGGGACCGGCTCCCACAATAATCAGGTCGCGCACTTGCGATTCATCGATGGTGGTGTTGAAACCCAGACAATCGGCGAGTTCTTGATTGGAAGGATTGCGCAGGACGGAGCTACCGCTGCAAATGACAACGGGAATTTCAGACGGTGTTACTTCAAACCGGTCGAGAAGCTCTTGGGAAGTATTGTCGGTGTCCAGATCCACGTACCTGTAGGGATATCCGTTCCTGCTCAAGAATTCGCGCAGTCGCAGTGTGTTGGCAGAGTGTCGGGAACCGAGCAGGATGACGTTGCCCTGGCCCTGACTGATGAGTTGCAGCCGACGGAGAATGAAGGCCCGCATGAAAATGTCACTCAGCTCGGCGTCTCTGGCCACAAGCGCACGCAAACCGTCGCCCGTCAGTTCCAGGAATTCGCCGGGTTCTGTGACGCGGCCGCGCGCGAGACAGCGGCGTCCGGAGATCATGGTCATTTCTCCGGTGAACTCGCCCGGCTCGTGTTTTGCAATCAGGCGTTCGCCTGCGAGGTCCGGCTGCACGATCTCCATTCTTCCGGACAGAAGTACGTAGAAAGGAACGTTCTCATCGCCGGGTTCGAAGAGTATGTCGCCTGCTGCGACCTGCCGCGACCGGCTACAGGAACGAATGCGATCGATCTGGGAAACGGAAAGAACCGGGAAGGTTTGTGTGCGGGCATCGAGCGCGCTGGGTAGTAGGGGTAAAAACATCCTTCCTCCGAACCTTCAAGATGGTGGCCCGTCGCCAGAAAACAATCCTACCGCATCAGCTCATGCTTTCCCTGGAGCTGAGGCCGGCTCAATCTGGATCGTTAGGTGTGGTGCTGTCACGACAATGTCACACAGAATGAAAGCTAATCTCACTGAACAATTAGGTTGCTTTTCGAAAATTAGCAACGAAGGTCTTGGAACTCGAACTGAACTGCTTCTTGCCGGACTTGCGCCCGAGGTGCTCAAGAAGAAATCGAGCAGCATATAGACGATTGCGCGACATGGCGGAGTCGCAGTTAGTCGGGTACGCCAGGAATGGCTGAGTCGAAAAGGCATCCTAAAGGAAATGGCATCACGACATCAATTTCATTTTACCTCTACCCGGCTCCGTTGAAACGCGTATGGAAGACTTGGTTCGCTCCGGCCTTCCGCGCGCAGAGGCCTGGCGCCGCGCGCAGATC
>DATLKS010000528.1:0-7356 GCA_035538255.1 Terriglobales bacterium | reverse complement strand
CCAATCCCCATTGCAGGAGAGCAAATCCGAGCACCAAACCCAACGCCCACGTGGCCAATAACATGAGCAGCGACAGTGGACCGAAGAAGCTGAGAAACGTCTCACGGCGGCGTCCGGCCTGCATTGCTGCGGCCAGCACTCGCCACGGCCTCCAAGTGAGCCGATAGAACACAGTCGTCAGTCGAAATGGGCGCGTCACGCGTCGAGGCAGAACGATGGTTTCGAATGCGTCCAGCAGGACGAGGACGAGCATTCCGATCCCAATTACAGACGCCGCTGCGCGCACCATCGCTAGAGTCTAGCTGATTCGCTAATCCGAGTCGGTCGCGGCTCCGGGTAGGGAGGGCGAATCCACCGGGAATGACCTCGGGTCAGCGTCGCTTGAGTCGATGTAAGGGGGACCGATGTTAATTCTGGACACAATCCATCGTCTAGGAGTCAGCCGTCTTGCCACTAAGGCAATCGATGTAGAGCGGCCGATTACAGAGCGCATAAGCTATATGGAACCTTCGACCTGACATGCACGAATTCAAAAGCACAAAGATCTGGCGAGCGGTTTTCTCCGTCTTTATTGTGTTTGTGGCAACGCTCGTCATCGCGCAGAACACCACTACACCGGAGCCGCTCGCAGAAACCGTCCCCGGCACATTAGCGGTGGACAAGCCCGCTGCTCCATCATTGCCGTCTAGTCCGGGATTGCTCAGTCAGGACCAGATTAGAGGACTCATCCAGAAAGTCGCAGCGAACGACATCGAAAACGACAAGAAGCAACGCGATTACACCTACATCGAACGCGACGTTGAGCACAATCTGGACGGCAAGGGCGAGACCAAATCGACCGAGACGAAGACCTACGAGGTTCTGCAGGTTTATGGCGAGCAAGTCCAGCGGCTGATCGAGAAAGATGACAAGCCGATCCCAGCGAAGGACGCTGCAAAAGAAGAAGACAAGATCCAGAAAATCATCGAAAAACGTAAGAACGAATCGGACAAAGATCGCAGGAAGCGCGCAGAAAGGGAAGAGAAAGACCGCGAAGAAGGACGGCAGTTTGAACGCGAGATCGCCGACGCCTACAACTTCACGCTCTTGGGCACAGAACTCGTGGGCGGACGCGAGACTTGGGCGATCAAAGCCGAGCCGCGTCCCGGATTCGTTCCCCACATGAAGTACGCCAATTATCTTCCGAAGTTCCGCGGCCAGATCTGGATCGACAAAGCCGACCTGCAGTTGGCGAAAATGGATGTCGAGTGTCTAGACACAGTCTCGTGGGGACTGTTCGTCGCCCGCGTCCACCGCGGCTCGCACTTCATGATCGAGCAGACCCGGGTGAACGACGAGGTGTGGCTGCCCCGCCAGGTCGATTTTAAGTTCGACGTCCGGTTCGCCTTGCTCAAGAGCTTCAGGATGGACGCCGAGCAGACCTTCCGCGATTACAAGAAATTCCGCACGGACACGAAAATTGTCGGTATAGGCGAAGTCCAGC
This sequence comes from Terriglobales bacterium, assembly GCA_035538255.1. GTDB lineage: Bacteria > Acidobacteriota > Terriglobia > Terriglobales > Acidobacteriaceae > Gp1-AA112. The sequence goes on along the minus strand of DATLKS010000528.1, from coordinate 5,873 downwards.
CAGACAAGTAGTACGCGGTCGAGCGGATCACGGTCCGTGGTCAAAATTTCAAGATCGGCCGCCACTTTTCAAGTCCGCCGTAATTCGCTCAAAATCGAATAACAGCGAAATTAACAGCGTAATTTTTGGAATCGAAGCTCGCGAGCTCGAACAATCCATAGTCCCTAATTGGGATGCGAGTCAAAGGCCAGCATTGCAGAGCACATAGCGAGCCGACTTTGTCTGTTGACGGCACGGTCTAGCAGACTGCGGAAAAAACGTTGGAGATTCGTCGTTCTACATCGAACGAAATCTCAATGGCTATTCGCTTCGCAACGCCAGCATCGGATCGACTCCGGCGGCGCGGCGGGCGGGCACGTACATCGCGAGCAGAGCCACTATCACTAGCAAGACTGCGATGCCGAGAAAGGTTGCCGGATCGCTTGCGCTCATGCCGTATACCAGGCTGACAAAGACTCTGCCTGCAGCAAACGCCAGAGCGCAGCCAAGTATCACTCCGGGCACGACAAGCCACAACCCTTGACCAAGTATCAACTGCACGACATTCCCTTTTTGGGCTCCCAACGCCATGCGGACGCCGATCTCGCTTCGTCGCTGCTCCACTGTGTAGGACATCACTCCATACAGACCGGCAACCGCCAGGATGAGCGCGAGCGCGGCAAACAGCCCGAGCATGCCGCTGCGGAAACGCGATGGAGCAAACGCCTGATCGACGACCTTGGTCAGCGGCTCAAAATCAACAGCCACTTCGGGATCGAGTCGGTGCGCTTCGCTGCGCAGCTCTGGAGCTGCGTTCCCCGTGTCTCGAAACAGGATTTGCATGTTCGTGGCCGGCAGCGGATGCTGCTGATACGGCATGTAGATGTAGGGACCGGGCGGCTTCTCCAGACTGTTCTGACGGACGCCGGCGACAACACCGACAATCGTCTTGTAACCGTTCACATTGTCGTAACCGGTTTTTATACGCCGTCCGATGGGATCTTCGCCGGCAAATGCTTCGCTCACCACTTGCTCATTGATGATGCACGTGAGCTGCCCGTCGGCGCTGTCGCGCTCATTGAAGTCGCGGCCGCTGAGGAATGGAATTCCTAGTGTGCGGAAATAATTCGGACTCACAAGCATGTAGCCTGCCGATTGATTGAAGTATTCTCCCGGAGGCGGATCAGGCCGGCCTTCGATGGAGAAGCCTCCGTTGCTGCGGCCATTGGTCGGCAACTTGTTCGTTGCAGCTGCCTCCTTGATTCCCGGAATGGAACTCGCGCTCGAAAGCAGAGACGAGTAGAACTTGACTGCCTTCTTAGCATCCTCGATAGTCACAGCCGGATACGCAGAACGCATTACCGTGAGTCCCTCAATGCGGTAGCCCGGATCAACCGAGTTCAGCGCTATCAGGCTGCGGATAAGCACCGCTGCTCCAACCAGCAGCGACATGGACATCGCGATCTCCGCGACGATGATGACGGCCCGCAGCTTGCCCACGCTGCCGCCTGTGCCGGAATAGCCGCCAACGCTCGTGTGCAGCGCGCTGCGGAGATCGGTATGCGAGGCCTGAAAGGCCGGCGCCAATCCAAAGATGACAGTGCAGAGTAGCGACGCGCAAAGCACGAACAGAGCCACCCGCCAATCGAACGTAATCGCGGCGTTCGCGGTGAGCTCCGCCGGAGCGAGGCGCGCAAGAGCCTGTGCCGACCACCATCCAAGCAACAATCCAAGCGCCCCGGCGCTGACCGCCAAGACCAACGACTCAGCCAGCAACTGCCGGACTATTTGTGTTCGCGATGCTCCGAGGGCTGCGCGAATCGCCATCTCCCGCCGCCGGACAGTGACTTTCGCGAGAAGCAAGTTGGCAATGTTTGCGCACGCGATCAGCAGGATGAGCGCAACCGATGCAAGCAGAAGATACAAGGTCATCCGCACCTGGCGCACAAGCACATCGCGCAACGGACTCACGGCGACGTTCTTCCTGGCGTTGTCCTTCGGGTATTGCTGCGCAAGGCGGCTCCCGATGATCGTCATCTCGGCCTGGGCGTGCTGTAGATCGACGCCGGGGTTGAAGAGCGCGACAGCCTCGTAATTGTGCCCAGAACGGGATTCACGGTAAGGCGTGTACTCCTGATAATCGGGAACCCAGAGCTCGCTCTGATCGGGAAAATCGAATCCGGGAGGCATCACACCGATCACCGTGAATTCACGCTGGTCGAGCTTCACGAGTTTTCCCAGCGCCTGACGATCTGCGTGAAAGACTCGCCGCCAGAGAGAGTCGCTGATCACCATCACCGGAGTGCCGGTTTGCTGCTTATCGCTCTCGACATAAGTGCGGCCGAGTTGAGGTGAAACGCCGAATACTTTGAAGAACTGCGCGTCGGCCATTGCAGCATTCACTTGCAGCGCCAGGTCATTCGCAGAGATGCTGTCCGGCCCATTTTGATAGAGCGCCATCGCCTGGAAGCTTTGGCTTTGGTTGCGCCAATCCAGGAAGTCCGGCAGAGATACCGGCCCCAGACGCTTCGTGTTCGCCCAAAGCGTTTGCAGCGCCACGATGCGACCTGCGTTCTTGTACGGCAGAGGTCGCAGCAGAACGGCGTTGACAACGCTGAAGATTGCTGTGTTGGCGCCAATGCCCAAAGCGAGAACGACTAAGGAGACGATCGTGAACGCCGGACTCTTCCACAGCGAACGAATGGCAAGGCGAAGGTTCATCATCACTCCGGTAATTGCAACATCGATTGCATGGAGCAGGCGTTATGCCAAAGCAGCTTTGTCTCGTGTCGGCGCACATCCGACTGAAAAGTAATAACTTTCAGTGTTGCAACTGCCCAACTTTCGTTTGTGACTGACCGTTCCTTCATCCTCGATGTTCGGAAACGGACAGTCACTTGCGCTTCTCTCTAAAAATCAAAATGCACACCACTACGCCAGTAATCAGGCTGTAGATCGCAAAAGGCGGTACTCCCTTGCGCCACCAAAAAACGCAGGCCGCACCACATATACTGGCTACCCATATTAGAGCAATGGATTTGGGTATTTGCTTCAATGTGCGGGAGAGAGATACTTCTGCTCGGATACTCACCAAGTGACTTCATAATAATGCGCCTAATCGATTTCCTTAATGGGAGAAACAGGTTCTAAGAAGGAAATCAGCGCGAATCCGCTACGCCGTGGAAATCAAACTGGCACACTACCCACTGATTAGTTGTCCGTCACGTTTCATCGTTCATTCTTCTTACTCGCCGACTTGTCGCGGCCAAAAAAAAATTGAGACCCCTTGACTATCTACAATTCGGGTTTGTAGATTATCTGCAAATGGGGAAACCGAGCGATCTGGTACAAGGCACACTCGACCTTCTTATCATGCGCACGATTGCGCTCGAGCCGAAGCATGGATGGGCAATCGCCAAGCGCAGCGAGCAGATATCAGGCGAAGTGCTGCAGGTGCAGCAAGGCTCGCTGTATCCGGCGTTGCATCGTTTGGAGCAGCAAGGCTGGATCAAAGCCGAGTGGTCAAAGAGCGAAACTGGACGCGAAGCCAAGTTTTATTCCCTGACGAAAGCCGGCCGTGAACAACTCGAGAGAGAAAAAGCCAGTTGGGACCGGCTTTCGATGGCAATCAATCTGGTGTTGCGCAAGGCGTAGAGACGCAGCATGCTGCGTCTGGAGACGTCGAAATGGCCGAGAATCACGAGGACGGACATGCGGTGGTTCGATGAATTGATTTTGCGATTGCGGACACTCTTCCGCCGCGAACGCGTGGAAGCGGAGCTCAATCGCGAACTCCAATTCCATCTCGAAGGGCAGATCGCCGAGAATCTCGCTGCCGGCATGCCGCCCGACGAAGCTCGTTATGTGGCGCTGCGCAAAATTGGCGGCATTGCGCAAATCCAGGAGCAGTGCCGTGATCAGCGTGGATTGCATCTGATCGAGACCACGCTGCAAGACGCGCGTTATGCGCTGCGATCGCTGCGCAGCAGTCCAGTCTTTACGATTGTCGCAGTTGTAACTCTCGCCCTGGGAATCGGCGCCAACATTGCGATCTTTAGTCTGATCGATTCCATCCTGCTGAGATCGTTGCCGGTGAAGGACCCTGACCAGCTTGTATTCATCAGGACAAACACGATAAAAGCCGGATTTTTCAGGGTCTCGACAACGCTTCTGAATCGCGACTTCGAGCAGATGCAGAAGCGCGCTACGCAGATTGAAGGCTTCGCCTCGACCGATCATGTCACGCGGCTCAACGTTGTAGTTGGCGGTCATGCAGAGGTCGGGCAGGGAGATTTCGTCTCGGGCACGTACTTCCAGGTGGTGGGCGTTCCGGTCCAACTTGGGAGACCGTTCGTTCCAGAAGATAATGGGGCGACTGGCAGCAACGCTGCCGCAGGCTGGCCGGCGATCATCAGCGACAGCTACTGGCATCACCGCTTTGGAGCTAATCCGCAGATCATCGGACAGCCGCTCACGATCAATACCATTCCATTCGAGATTGTCGGTGTCTTGCCGGCGAACTTTTCCGGCTTCACCATCGATGAGCCGGCCGATGTGATGATGCCGGCGATCACTCACAATCAGGTCACGAGCGGATCGCTGTCTGCTGGATTTCCGACCGCTAAGAACTCACCCAATGAAATTTTTGCCCGACTCAAGCCAGGCGCTTCACGCAGCAAAGCAGCGGCGGAGCTTACGGGAATCTTCCGCAGCACGGAATTGGCTGACGATAGTCTCACGGCAGCACAACGAGAGTCATTGGCCAAACGCTTTATTGAGCTGACTCCGGCCGCAGGAGGATTGAGTTTCCTGCGGCAGACTTTCGCTGAACCGCTGCGCGTCCTGATGGCAGTGGTGGCATTAGTGATGCTCATTGCCTGTGCAAACATCGCCAGCCTGCTGCTGGCGAGAGCCGCTTCGCGCCAGAAAGAAACCGCCATTCGCCTGAGTCTGGGCTGCAGCCGCAAGAGAATCGTGCGGCAGTGGTTGACTGAGAGTCTGGTGCTCTCGGTCGTGGGATGCGCTATTGGAGTGCTGATAGCATTGCTCGCACGAAAGGTGATCGTGAAGCTCGGTGCTGGAGCGCGCGAATCCAGCCTCCACATTCATTGGGATTATCGTCTGCTCGCGTTCATCGTTTTCGTTTGCCTGATCAATGCTTTGATCTTCGGCACTGTGCCGGCGTTGCGCCAGGCGAGAGTCGATGCCAACGAGGCGCTGCGAAGCACACCTGGCTCCCGCTATTCCGGACGACTTCCCTTCGGTCGTGTTCTCGTGGCGGCGCAATTGGCGCTCTCGCTGATGCTGGTCGCGGGGGCCGGCCTGTTTCTGGCAACGCTGCACAATCTGTACAAGGTCGATCTTGGATTCAATGCCGAGCACCTGCTGACGCTGACTCTCGATCCGCAGTTGAGCGGGTACGATGGTCCGCGAGCGTATGCCCTGTATGCGCGAGTGCTGGAGGAGCTGGGCCGATTGCCTTCAATCAGGTCGGCTACCTTTATGAATAACTCGCTGCTCACGGCTTACGCTCATCTCTCCAACGCTAAGTTTCCCGGATATGTGGCGCGTCCCGGAGAGGACATCACAAACTCCTGGACCTTGAGCTACGACGTAGGACCGCATTTCTTCGAGACCGTACAAATGCCGCTGATTGCGGGACGCGATTTCACTGAGGCTGACAACGAGCACGCACCGCCGGTTGTGATCGTGAACGAAGCGTTGGTCAAGCATTACTTCGCCGGTCAGAATCCGATTGGAAAGAAGGTCGTGCTCGGCTCCATTTTTAAACCCGGTGATAAAAAAGATCAGACTGAAGGCGAAATCGTGGGTTTGGTCCGCAACGCACACTATTTCGATGTCAAAGACGAGCAGCAGGAAGCGGTCTTCACAGC
>DATLKS010000527.1:0-5624 GCA_035538255.1 Terriglobales bacterium | reverse complement strand
CACTATCTGAAGAACTTGTCCGACCCCTGGTACCTGGATCGTTACCGCGGAAACAAATACGTGCTAGCGACGGGAGAACACGACATGTGCTGGAACGAGAACGAGCGCCTGGCGGACATTATGTGTGAGAAGCGCATTCCGCATCGCCTGGATGTGTGGCGGGATCGAACCGGGCACGACTGGCCATGGTGGCAAAAGATGGCGGCGGTTTACTTCACTTGAGCTGAGAACCGATAGCCAAAAGCTAATCGCCAAGCCCAAATCCGCGTACAATGTAGTCCCCCGGAGTACTCCCGTGTCTACCCACAAAATCGGCATTATCTTTGGAATGGAGAACACCTTTCCCGGCGCTTTCGTCGAGAGAGTCAATTCGCTCGGCCATAAGGACATTCACGCTGAATTCGTGAAGATTGGCGGAGTACAGATGGCCGATCCGAGCGGTTATCGCGTGATCGTGGACCGCATCTCGCATGACATTCCGTTCTATCGCGCATATCTCAAGAACGCTGCGCTTAGCGGTACGATCGTGATCAACAATCCATTCTGGTGGAGCGCCGACGATAAGTTCTTCAATTACGCGCTAGCCGCAAAACTGGGTGTCGCGATACCGCCGACCGTCATCCTGCCCCACAAGCAGCATCCGCCGGGTACGACCGAGCAATCAATGCGCAACCTTATTTATCCGATGAACTGGGACGAGGTCTTTCAGTATGTCGGCTTCCCGGCGTTTCTCAAGCCCTTCAACGGCGGCGGATGGCGCGATGTCTACCACGTGCACACGCCGGAAGATTTCTTCCACGCCTATGATCAGACGCGCGATCTTTGCATGACGCTGCAGCGTGCGGTGAAGTTCCAGGAGTACTTCCGCTGCTATGTCGTCGGGCAGGAGAAGGTCCACATCATGCAGTATGATCCGCGGCGTCCGCATCGTGAGCGCTACGTGAATGATGCTCCGAAGGTCGATCCCAAGCTACTGGAGCGAGCGGAACGCGACGCACTCACACTCTGCCGCGCGCTCGGCTACGACCTGAACACCGTGGAGTTTGCGTGTGAAGACGGTATCCCGTACGCGATCGATTTCATGAACCCAGCACCGGACGCGGACGTAAACTCAGTTGGCCGCAAGAATTTTGATTGGATCGTAAATGCCGTCGCCGAACTCGCGATCAGCAAGGCCTTGAGCGACGAGAACCCAGCCCGCGATCTTCGTTGGTCGGTGTTTCTGGCGGGCAGCGGTGCCGGTTCAGAATCCGAACAGCGGAAAACAACGACAAAAGCTGTGGGCAAGAGTAGAACAAGGCCGCAGGCGCAGGCAGCGCCGTAAGCTGAAAGCTGGTGGCTGAGAGCTGACAGCTGAGAGCTTCTTCCCATGACCCCTTCATTCACCATCGGCATTGAAGAGGAATACCAGACCATCGATCCGGAGACTCGCGATCTTCGCTCGCACATTCATGGCGAGATCATCGAGAAGGGCAAGCGCCTGATGCAAGAACGCGTCAAGGCGGAGATGCACCAATCGGTGGTCGAAGTGGGTACTGGCGTCTGCAAGAACATCAAAGAAGCCAAGCAGGATATTCGCAAGCTCCGCCATCAGATGATCAATCTTGCGCGCGAGAACGGCCTTCTGCTGGCCGCGGGAGCCACACATCCCTTTGCCGATTGGCGCGTGCAGGAGATCTATCCAGACGAGCGCTATCTGAAAGTAGTCGAGGATCTTCAGCTTGTGGCTCGCGCGAATCTCGTTTTTGGACTGCATGTGCACGTCGGCATCGAAGACCGCGAGACCACGATCCACCTGATGAATCAGGCGCGCTACTTCCTGCCGCACCTGCTTGCGCTCTCGGCGAACTCTCCGTTTTGGCTCGGCATGAAGACCGGTTTGAAGTCGTATCGCTGTAAAGTCTTTGACAAGTTTCCCCGCACCAACATTCCCGATACTTATTCGAGCTTCTCCGAATTCGAAAACTTCGTTAATCTGCTCATCAAGACCAAGTGCATCGACAACGCCAAGAAAATCTGGTGGGACATTCGTCCGCATCCATTTTTCAATACGCTCGAGTTTCGCGTCTGCGACATTCCCATGCGGTTGGACGAGACCATCGCGCTGGCCGCACTGATCCAGGCAACAATTGCTAAGCTTTACAAGCTGCATTCTCGCAATCAGGGCTTCCGCATGTATGGCCGCTCGTTAATCATGGAAAACAAGTGGCGTGCCGCCCGTTATGGACTCGATGGCAAGCTGATCGATTTTGGGAAAGAGACAGAAGTCAACGAACGCGATCTGATCCACGAGTACCTGGAATTTGTGGACGATGTCCTCGATGAGCTGGACAGTCGCGCCGAAGCTAATTACGTCCATGAGATCTTGAAGAACGGCAACGGCGCCGAGCGTCAACTCAAGATTTATGAACAAACAGGAGACCTGAAAAAAGTGGTGGATTACATGGTGGAAGAGACCAAAGTCGGCGTCTTTGACGCAGAATCCGTATCGGTGGCAAGTTAATGACGACAACTTCGCGCGAGAGTGTGATCGCTGCCGCCGAGAGTCTCAGAAACATGCCGTTCGATCCCGAGTTGACTCCGGGAGCTCGCAATGCGGTACGCGTATGCCTGCGCATCCAGCCCAATGAAAAAGTCACAATCATTACGGACACCATAACGCGCGAGATCGCCGCGAGCTTGGCGCGCGAGCTTGAACAGGTCTGAGCACCCTTTAATGCATTCGTCCTCGAAGAGCTGGCTCCGCGCCCGCTGAGTGCGTTGCCTGCCGAGGTGCTTGAAGATTTGGAAACCAGCCAGGTCAGCATCTTTGCCGTCGAAGTTCAGACAAACGAGCTGCGTTCGCGCATGCAGATGACCGAAGTTGTGAATCGCCGGCGCATTCGTCATGCACACATGGTCAACATCAACCGGCAGATCATGCTGGAGGGCATGCGCGCAGACTTCGTGAAAGTCGATCGCATCAGTACAAAAGTTGTCGAGCTGGTGAGAGTGGCGCGGCAGATCAAGGCCAAGTCCGAGGCAGGTAGCGATTTGGTTGCCGATTTGGAACCGAGCTATCGCTGGCTGAAGACCAGCGGCCTGATCAGTCCAGACAAGTGGGGAAACCTTCCCGGTGGCGAAGTCTTCACCACACCCGCCGAAGTGAACGGCACCTTCGTGATCGACGGCGTCGTGGGCGACTATCTCTGCGCGAAGTTCGGCGATCTCAAGCAGACGCCGCTTACCATTCGTGTAAAAGGGAACCGCTTGACGGAAGCCCACAGCGAGAATAAAGAACTCGAGCAGGACTTCTGGACGTACACGCACACCGACGAGAACAGCGACCGTGTGGGTGAGTTCGCAATCGGCACCAACGTCGAACTGAAGGACGTGATCGGACACATCCTGCAGGACGAAAAATTCCCCGGCATCCACATCGCCTTCGGCAATCCCTACGGCGAGCACACTGGAGCAAAATGGTACTCCTCGACGCACATCGACGTCGTAGGCCGCAAGTTCGATATCTGGGTGGACGGCAAGCAAATTATGCGGGCAGGGAAGTTCTTAATAGAAGCGTAAGATCGGGTGATCGGGCCATCGGGCGAAGTAAGACCTGCACTGGAAAAGTAGGATCCTAAACACTAGCAGTGAACTTCTTTGCGCGGAAATCTGGGTCTGCGCAATCTTAACTTCACTCGATCACCCGATGGCCCGATCACCCGATCTGCAATGATTCCCGCGCTCCGCCACTCCTTCAACCGAAACTTCACTTCGCAGAAATATGAGAAATTCCTTGCCGCTCTCGATCAACGCTGCAAAACGCACGTTAAGTTTCGCGTGGCTGAGACTCCCTGCTTCTTTCCGAAGGCCCTGCTGGAGCAGATGGCTGAGGGTGGCCAGGAACTCGTCAATCAACTGCTTGACAGCCGCGAATACCGCAAAGAGTCCGCCAAGACGATACCTCCCGAGTACAACGTTCCGAACGAATCCGAGCGGCCGATGTTTCTCCAGGTTGATTTCGGACTTACGCGCAATGCAGAGGGCGCGATAGAGCCGAGGCTGGTGGAGCTGCAGGCATTCCCATCCCTTTACGCCTATCAGTCGGCCCTGATGCGGCAGTACGCCGAGAGCTTCAGTCTCAATTTGGGGCTTGGCACATTCCTTTCCGGATTGGATTTCGACGCCTATCGCCGGCTGCTTTGTCGCGCCATCCTCGGTCGACATGCTGTCGGGAACGTGATCCTGATGGAGATCGATCCTCTGAAGCAAAAGACGCTCCCCGATTTCCTGCTTACAAAAGAGCTGTGCGGAATTGAGACCGTGAATGTGCTCGATCTGAAGAAGAAGGGCAGGAAGCTGTATTACGAGCTGCGCGGCAGGCAGGTGCACGTCGAGCGTATCTACAATCGCATGATCGTCGATGAGATAATGCGTAAGAGCGTAAAGTTGCCGTTCGACTTACGCGACGAACTCGACGTCGAGTGGGCCGGGCATCCAAACTGGTATTTCCGTATCAGCAAGTTTTCCATTCCCTTTCTGAAACACCGCTGCCTTCCGCGAACCTGGTTCCTGGACGAACTTGAGGAGCTTCCGGCAGACCGCGAGAATTACCTGCTGAAGCCGCTGTACTCTTTCGCCGGTATCGGAATCAAATTCGGGCCCACGGACGCAGATATCGCGAGCATCCCGCCCGAGCGACGCCACGAGTACATTATCCAGGAGCGAATCGCCTTCGAGCCGGTAATCGAGACGCCGCATGGGCCCACTCAGGCTGAAATCCGCATCATGTACGTCTGGCGGGACTCCGACCCGCGTCCAACACCGGTGCTCACGCTCGTGCGGATGGGCCGGGGGAAGATGATGGGCGTAGATCACAACCGCAATCTGGAATGGGTTGGTGGTTCGGCAGGCTTCTGGGTCGATTAGCCAATTCCCGCTCGTGCGCTGCAACCGGCTGAATCCGATCAAGAAAAATGGTGGGCGCTATAGGATTCGAAGATACGTAAACACAGGAAACAAAACACTTAACCGGGAACGGATGGCACTCTAAGGAACCCAAAGTAAGCGAGTGGAACAGTTAGGTGACCCTTAACTGACCCTCGAAACAATCGCAACACAGCCTGCAAACCAGTGGGCTTTTCTATTTGGAAAATGCAGCAAATAATTGGGACGTAAATGGGACATTCGCCGAGATGTGGGCGTTGCCTCACCCGACGTGCTTCAGGAACCGCCGAATGCTTTCCGATGCGGCGAGCGATTGACCGAATCGATAGCAATTCGAAATAGACTTCGTTCTTTCCGCCGAAATTGAATTGCCGGGCCTGAAATTGTTGCGGAACATCTCTGTGAAACGAGTCTCACCATCGTAGTGCGTCAGAGCCGGTTGTATTTAACAGGATGTGAATGATGTGAGCGGCCTCATCTGCCGCGCCAAGGTCATCCCAGTGATCATTGTTAAAGTCGGCTACTACTCTCACAGTTCCAGGGATATCAACCTCAAAGGGCTCCTGGAAAGTTCCATCGCCATTGTTAAGCGCTAATTTCTTGACGCCCTCGATGGGATAGTTCACGCCGATGATCAGAAGGTCGGGGGAGCCTTCGTGGTCGAAATCCCCGAGCCATGGCTGGGAATAATAATCAGC
>DATLKS010000526.1:0-7350 GCA_035538255.1 Terriglobales bacterium | reverse complement strand
GACGACCTGATCTATGAAGAGAAAGATGCGCGGTTCAGCGTCGAAGTGTTCAGAACGCGCAGCAAGGCTTATATCTTTCTCATTTCGGGAAGTCATACTACTAGCGAAGCTCGATTCATCCCCGCAGATCAACCTAACGCGGAATGGAAAGTCGTCGAGCCCCGCCGGCAAGATATCGAATATTATCCGGACCACAATAGCGACTTCTTCTACATCCGCGTGAACGACGCCGGGCGCAATTACCGCCTCGTGAAAGCACCCGTAACGGCTCCAAGCAAGGCAAATTGGCAGGAAGTAATCCCTCACCGTCCCAACGTAATGCTCGATGACACCAACTTCTTCAAGGACTACTACGTCACGTACGAGCGGGAAAACGGACTGCCGCAGATCTCCGTAGCCGATCTGCGCAGTGGGCGATCACATCGCATTCCGTTTCCGGAACAAGCCTATCTTGCCTCGCCGTATGTGAACCGCGAATACGACACATCGAAATTCCGTTACAGCTATCAGTCGTTTATCACGCCCCAATCGATCTTCGAGTACGACATGGCCAAAGGTGGCGCCATGCTGCTCAAACAGAAAGAGGTTCCTGGAGGATACGATCCGACGCGTTATCAGGTTGAGCAGGCGTTTGCTACAGCGTCCGACGGTTTAAAGATTCCGATTTCTATCGTGTACCTGAAAGGCAAGAAGCTGGATGGCACCGGGCCGCTGTATCTGTATGCCTATGGCTCATACGGCATTTCGGTGGACATCAGCTTTAACTCGAATATCTTCAGCCTGATTGATCGCGGTGTGGTGTATGCCGTCGCCCATCCTCGAGGCGGCGGTGAGATGGGCAAAACGTGGCATGACGATGGCCGCATGATGCGTAAGAAGAATACGTTCACCGACATCATCGCCTGCGCCGAGTACCTGCTGAACCGAGGCTATGGTTCAAAGGACAAGCTGGTGATTGAAGGCGGCAGCGCCGGCGGTCTACTGATGGGCGCAGTGTCGAATCTTCGTCCTGAGCTCTTCAAGGCGGTGATCGCAAAAGTTCCGTTCGTTGATGTGATCAATACGATGCTTGACGAATCGCTGCCTTTAACCGTGACCGAATTCGAGGAATGGGGAAATCCGAAAGAGAAGGCCGCATTCGACTATATGATGTCGTATTCGCCTTATGACAATATTCAGTCGAGGACATATCCGAACATGCTGGTGAAAACGTCATTTAATGACAGCCAGGTGATGTACTGGGAACCGGCGAAATATGTAGCGAAGATGAGGGCCGTGCGTACCGATCACAATACGCTGATCCTCAAAACCAATGTGGGAGCCGGTCACGGAGGCGCCTCCGGCCGTTATGATCGACTGCACGAAGCCGCTTTCGACTATGCCTTCATCCTGAATCAGGTTGGAATTAGCGATTAACCTAGTTGGATGTGTGCAAGGCAGCCGCATCCAGGTTCAGTTCTCACAGCGTACCTTTTTCCAATACGCCGAACAGTTCTCCCGTCACACGTTCAGGCGGGAGATCTCCGTCAATTTCTGTGAGAATCCCGCGCCGCCGATAGTACTCGGTGAGCGGCAGAGTCTCCTTTTCATATGCCTTGAGACGAGTGCCAATCGCCTCCTCGCTGTCATCTTTCCGGAAGGTCAGCCTGGCGCCTTCTTTGTCGCAAGCTTCATCCGCTTTCGGCGGATTGGTGTAGATGTTGTAGATCGTTCCGCAAATGGGACATGTGCGTCGGCCGGTGAGGCGCTGGATTAGCTTGTCATAATTGACCGAGATTTTAATCACGCGCAGTGGAAGCTTCGATCCACGGGCGGCAAGGAATCCGTCAAGCCATTCCGCCTGACCGACGGTGCGAGGAAAGCCGTCCAGAATGTACCCGCGAGCGCAATCAGGGCGCGCAACACGTTCGGCCACCATGTCGTTCACTACGTCATCAGAGACAAGTTTGCCTGTATCCATTACCGCCTTGGCTTGCTTGCCGAGCTCGGTGCCGAGCTTCACGTTTTCGCGTAGAAGATCGCCGGTAGAAATTTGTGGTACGCCGAAGCGTTCGACGATTTGCCTTGCCTGTGTGCCTTTGCCGGCTCCCGGAGCGCCGAGCAGAATAATCGGTCCTACGGCGCGCGCTGCATAGTCTGCGACGGAAGTCGCTGGAGTGTTCATTAAGAGAAATCCCTTTCCGGCTTACTCTGAGAGTCCGGATGATTGAGAATATCCGCCCAGGGGACAGGCGTGCGTCTAGTTTAAATGGTTCCTGGTGCGCTCGATTCGCTCATCTACAACAAGGGAGCAGATTTATCCAGCGAGAATAGCCTGATCAGAAGCTCCTTTGATCGCATGTGTCGACGCGGGTAGTAGGTCAGCAAAGAAAAAGCCGTCTCGCTGAACGACTTCGCCGGTCACAATGGGGATAGGAGAGCGGAAGATCGGGCCATCATAGACGAAGGTATGGAACTCACCATTTTCCGCGCAGGGGTCCACGGCCGGCGGCAGCTCGGCGAGCAGCCGCTCGTCATAATCTCTGCCTGCCCAGTCAGCTGGGACAGCGCGTGGATCGACGCAGGTTAGACGTGCTCTAATGCCAGAACTGACGATCTGACCGGCAAGTTCTCGCGTAGGGCTTGCCCAAATCGGGAACAGCAACTCCACTCCACACTTTCCGAATTGCATTTCGCGATAGCGGCGGATGTCCTGCAGATACAAATCTCCGAAAGCAATCGCCTCGACTCCTAGTCCCCGCATGAATCGCAGGGCATTCGTCAAGCGGCGCTCATAATGCTCGTTGCTGCAAGGAGAAGGAAGCGGAACTACCCAGAGTGGCAGGCCTACCGAGGCAGCCTGTGCTTCCAGCAGCTCACGCCGTACTCCGTGCACCGCGATGCGATTGAACTGTTGGTTGATAGTAGTTAGCAGGCCGACAACTGCGTACTCGTTCGGCCGGTGACGCAGAGTGTGCAGGGTCCAGGCGCTGTCCTTGCCGCCGCTCCATGAAATTACGACGCGTTTACGCATTGCTGAGTGTCAAGCAAGCAATTGTACTGTTCTCATATCGAAGGAGCACAAACTAGTGTTACGCTATCGCAATCACCCGATCCGGCAATGTCCACGCAGGCGCCATCTGCGCATAACACGATCGTGACGGCACAGGAGTTTCCTGTGCTGCTCCGCATCGATGGAGACAAGCAGCAGGCAATTCCGCTCGTCACGTTCCCCTTTACGATAGGCCGGCGCGGCGAGAAAAACCTCGTTATCACCGATCCGATGGCTTCGCGCGATCACGCCGAGATCGTTCAGATGGGCGGCGAGTACTATCTGCTCGATCTCGCCAGCAAGCACGGCACATTCGTAAATGGCACGCCGGTAAAGCGGCACAAGCTCATCAACAACGACCGGATACAGTTCGGCAGCAGCAACGATCGCAACTTCGTCATCTTCCAATATGGAACAACCTCGCAAACCGGGAGTGCTGCGCGTGAGCTGTTGAGCCAAATTTCCGGGCTGCAGGTCGAGAAGGAAGCATCGGACCTCGAAAAGCTCGCATTTTTCCTGGAAGTCGCGCGCAAGCTGAACAGCCGCGGCGCCCTTGACGATGTGCTGGTCACGCTTGTAGAAGCCACGCTGCGCATCACTGGTGCCGAGCGCGGTTTCGTCTTTCTCGTTCAGAAGGATGGAGAGCTTAGCCTTGCTGTGGGTCGAAACTCTTTGGGCGACGAGCTCAAGGACGACACCACGATCTCGCACTCAATCCTGCAGGATGCTATGACCTCGGCGTCGCGCGTGATTATCACTGATACCGCCAGCCATTCTGATTTGGCGGCGCGGCAGAGTATTGTCGCGCACGACCTGCGCACCGTGATCTGCATGCCGCTCTTCCGCAGCAACATCGCCGCGCAAAGTCAGCAGGGCGCCTCGGGTGACGAGCAGCGGGTAATTAACGGCGTGCTCTATCTGGACAGCCGCCTTGCCTCACGTGGGCTGTCAAGTCTCAGCCGCGATATCCTCAACACGGTCGCAACGGAAGCTGCCGCTCTGATCGAAACAGCTCAGTTGGCGCAAGCTGAGCAGAACGCGCGTTTGTACCAAAAAGAGTTAGCCATCGCTGCCGGTATCCAGCAGCGGCTGATGACTGTTGTTATTCCCGAGGTCCACTTTGCCAGGCTGCGGGCGCGTAGTCTACCGTGTCAGGAGATCGGCGGCGACTTCTATGACGCTGTTGTGGCCGACGGAAATCTTTATCTAGTGCTGGCGGATATCTGCGGCAAGGGAGTTTCGGCCGCCATTCTCGCCTCGATCTTGCAGGGGATGATTTACTCCCAGCTAGTCTCCCATGTCCCGCTGAGTGAAATCGCTTCGGCAGTGAATCGTTTCCTGTGTGTAAAGAAACTGGGAGAGAAGTACGCGACGTGCAACGTGCTCAAAGTCACTGCGAAAGGCGAATGCGAGTTTCTCAATTGCGGACACGTTCCGGCTGTGCGTGTAGCTGAAGGCAAGATCCTGCGGCCCAGCGAAGGCAATCTTCCACTTGGCTTAATTCCTACGGCCGAATTCGAAACGTATACGTTCAAGCTGCAGCCGGGGGACCGTATTGTGCTGGTCAGCGATGGCGTCAATGAAGCGCAGAACCGCGAAGGAGAGTTCTTCGGAGACGAGAGACTCGAATCCACTGTCGCAGCTGGACGAGATCTTTTCGCTGCCGTAAGCGAATTTGCGCAAGGTGCTCCGCCTTCAGACGACTGCACGACTGTCGAGCTTGAATATCTGGGCGGTTGATTTCCGGTGTAGAGACGCAGCATGCTGCGTATCTACATTCATCGCACGACCGTTTAAGCGAATGTAATTTGATCTCGCTTCAATATTGAGTGCTTAAGGAAATGTTCGTCATCTCGCTGCGGGAAGTCAGTGCGAAAATGCGCGCCACGACTCTCTTCTCTCGCCAGTGCGGAGCGCGCGATGAGATCGCCCACAATCAGCAGATTTCGAGTCTCGATCGACTGCCGGTCTGAAGCGCCTTCTAACGTGCGTTTCCATTCCGAGATTTGCTGCTGAAGGCGCTGCAATCCTTCTTTCTTGCGTAGCACGCCTGCATGCTCCCACATGGTTTGCCGAAGTTGTTGCGCCACCTCGATCGCGGAGGTTGAGCTTGTCTTAGATTCTGGTACGGCACGAGTTCGCGCTGGCTGCAGCCCGGTTTCGTTCCGCATTGCATCTGCCACGCGTGCTCCGAACACCAGACCCTCCAGCAGGGAATTGCTCGCGAGACGGTTAGCTCCGTGAACTCCCGTGCATGCGGCCTCGCCTGCGGCGTACAGACCACCCACCGAGCTGCGCCCGCTTAAGTCGGTCTTGATTCCACCCATCAGATAATGGGCGGCAGGGCGCACCGGGATCAGGTCGCGTGTGATGTCGATCCCGTACTGCTGGCACGTAGCATAAATTCGAGGAAAGCGAGCGCGCAGGATCGCCGCGTCGAGATGGCGCAGATCGAGGTACGCAACTGCAGGTTTGCGATTGCGATTCGCGATCTCCTGGACGATCGCTCGGGCCACAACGTCGCGCGGCGCGAGTTCTGCTTGCGGATGATATCGAAGCATAAAGCGTTCACGCTCTGAGTTCAGCAGGAGTGCGCCTTCTCCTCGTAGTGCTTCAGAGAGTAGGAAACGCGGAGCGCCAGGCAGCGACAGCGCAGTTGGATGAAATTGGAAGAATTCCATGTCACTTATCGCGGCGCCTACGCGATAAGCCATTGCAATACCATCGCCTGTAGCCACGGATGGATTGGTAGTATCCGAATAGACCTGGCCGGCTCCTCCAGTGGCGAGGAGAACCGCCTTTGCAGAGACACTCTCGCGGATGCCATTCGGCGAGAGCAGAGAGACCCCGCTGACCCGATCGCCATCAAGGCAGAGATCGGCTGTGAATTCAAATTCCGTGAACTCGATTCCCGAAATAGCTTGTGCGCGCGCAATCAATGCGCGGCCGATCTCTCGTCCGGTTGAGTCTCCGTGGGCATGAAGAATTCGCGAGCGGCTGTGCGCGCCCTCGCGCGTGAAACTCAGCCGCGTTCCACTTCGGTCAAACTGCGTGCCCCAGTCGATCAGTTCCTGAATGCGCTGTGGTCCCTCCTCCACGAGTACGCGAGCCGCCTCTACGTTCACCAATCCGTCACCGGCATCGATCGTGTCCTGCAGGTGAAGTTCAACTTCGTCGTCGTCGCTTAGGGCAACGGCGATTCCCCCTTGCGCGTATTGGGTATTGCTCTCCGTGACTTCCTGCTTGGTGATGACGAGAACGCGACCGGCTTCGGCTAGTCCGATCGCGGCGCGCAGTCCTGCGATGCCGCCACCGACAACGATAAAGTCTGTCTCAGATGAGAGCGGTGGCATGAGAGGGAACTTCGATGGTAGCACGCCAATTGCGACTGCCTGAGCAGGCACGCAGCATGCATAGTCCTTCGAGTTGCCTAATCAAGCGTGGGATATGATGAGGGACTTGTGAAGAAAATCACGGTCAAGACGAAGACAGCCTCCTATCCCGTGCTGGTGGAACGAGGAATTTTGAAGCGGATAGGGAAGCTGATCAGCAAGCTGCTACCTAGCCGCAAGTCTCGGTGCTTTGTCGTGACAGTAGCTCCGGTTTGGACGATGTGGGGCGGCGAGCTGCAGAAAGCGCTGCGCGAGGCAAAGCTCGAACACTGTGTCCTCGAAATGGCCGACGGCGAGCGCAGCAAGCAGATTGCGACAGTCGAGCAATTGGCCGAGCGCATGACGAGCAAAGGAGCGGATCGCAATTCGGTTGTAATTGCATTCGGCGGAGGAGTGGTTGGCGATCTGGCGGGCTTGCTCGCCTCGCTATGGATGCGTGGCATTGACTTCATTCAAATTCCTACCACTCTGCTGGCCCAGGTCGATGCAGCAATCGGCGGTAAGACAGGCGTGAATCTGCGCGCCGGCAAGAACCTGCTGGGGACCTTTCATCAGCCGCGCGCAGTGATATCTGACCCGGAATTGCTCTCGACCTTGCCTGCACGCGAGTTGCGTGCAGGGCTCTTTGAAGTAATCAAATCGGGAATCATTCGCGATCGAAAGCTGTTTGAAATTACCGAAAAGGACCGGGAAAAACTGCTCGCGCGGGATCCTGAGACCCTTGAACGGGTTATACACGATTGCGCGCGCATCAAAGCTGAAGTTGTGGCGGCCGACGAAAAGGAATCCGATCTGCGTCGTATCCTGAATTTCGGCCATACGATCGGCCATGCCCTTGAGGCGGATACAGGGTATCGTCATTTCCTGCACGGCGAGGCGGTAGGTTGGGGCATGGCAGCGGCAGCGATGATCGGTACCGCCGTTCAT
>DATLKS010000525.1:0-1547 GCA_035538255.1 Terriglobales bacterium | reverse complement strand
ATCTTGCGCGGCGAGTTGGAACCATTGGTCGAAGACCCGAAGCTAAGTCCGGATGTTGTCGATGCGATTGGAAGCGCGCTTGAGGAAATCGATCGCATGTCCGATATCGTGGAGAACCTGCTTGAGATTTCCAAGCTCGATTTTCGCAGCCCTCTGCCCCGCGTTCCGGTGAATCTGAATGCGCTCGCTCTGTCCAGCGTGGAACAGATGCAGTTGATGGCCGACGATAAGCACCTGAAAGTACGAGCCAGCGTGGGCTCGGATACGTGGGTGCCGGGCGATCGCGTACGGCTGCAGCAGATCATCGTGAACCTGCTCGATAATGCGTTCAAGTACACTCCCGCCGGAGGACAGATTCATGTTGCCGTCTTCGCAGAGGGTCCTCGCGGCGTGATTGAGATTCGGGACACGGGAATCGGCATTCCGCAGGAGTGCCTTCCGTTTGTTTTTGACCGGTTTTACCGCGCTGACAAAGCGCGCTCGCGCGAGTCCGGAGGAACCGGGCTTGGCCTGTCAATTGTGAAGGCCATTTGCACCGCTCACGACGGGGCCGTCACGATTCAAAGCCGCGAGGGTGAGGGCACAACTGTTCGAGTCGAGTTGCCGATATGCACCGCGGAGCAAGTTGCTCAGTACCGCGAAGAACAGGCGCATTCCGCCAACACGCCTGGTCTCGAGAACACAATCGATTTAGACGATCCGCACGCTCCGGTCGAATCTTACGGCATTAAACTTCCCCAATAGTTGGCCCTAGCTCTGCGGATACCTCGTTGCTCAAGCTGCTCGGCAGAGTTTCATCGCGCCCTTGATGGCAACGCGAACTTATTCGTCGTTCGGAATTCGCGGCGATTTATTCAGATGAAGTAGATTTTAAATGCGCTTCAGACAGTCTTCATCTCGGAGCAGTGTGATTCTGGCGGTTAGTAGGTCGGTCTCTAACTCTCGGGCTGTAGGTTAGTGACCGTACTGACGGCTCCGACTTGCGACAGAGGAGAACCACAGATCTTTGGAGAGGGCCACATCTCGCGTTCTCCGAGTTAAGCGACGAGGCAACAACTCGAGACCCAGGTTCAGCCCGATGCAACAGAAGGAGGCCAATCACATGCGATTCCCCAAGAATTCGACGGTTTTGATGCAGTGGCTTGCGATATCGATGCTGACCATTGTATTGCCCATGACAGCGCGGGCCCAGGTATCGACAGGCACCATCCTCGGGAATGTCAACGATCCCTCTGGCGCGATTGTAAGCGGCGCTACGATTGTGATCACGAATGTAGACACAGGCGAGATCCATACCGCCACCAGCAACAGCAGCGGAATTTATGCAGTGCCCGATCTGCCGGCCGGACGTTACCGGGTAGAGGTCTCCGCGCCCACTTTCCAGACCGAGACCGTCGAGGGTGTTCTTCTCGACGTGGGCGAAAAGCGCACCATCAATCCTGCTCTCAAAGTTGGCGCCGCCAGTGCGAAGGTCATTGTGACCGCCACCAGCGCAACGGTCGACTTGGATAGCGCGGTCGTGATGCCGGTGGTGAACGACAAGACCA
>DATLKS010000524.1:0-1849 GCA_035538255.1 Terriglobales bacterium | reverse complement strand
ATTGCCTTGCTTGCTGATGTGCCCTAGTCGCTGCTTGCGAGCACTGGAGTCCTCGCACGGAATCATCCCCACGTACGTGCCGATCTGCTTGCCGCGTTGAAACCGACTCGGCGTTCCGATGATCAACACATAGGCCAGTGCCGTAATCGGACCCACACCAGGATGCGTCATCAGTCGCAGCACCTCGGGTCGCTTTCGGGCTTCCCGCTCGACCGCGGCCGTCAGCTCTGCAATCGTCGGATTCATGCGGTCCAACAGTTCCAACAACTCTTGCCGTCGCCGACTAGCCCAAGGGGCCAACGCTAGCTTCTCTAGCTGCGCTCGCCCTTGTTCGCTGAACAGTTTTTTCTTCCAGCGATAGCCCTCGTTCATGGCCAGCGCCTGCAACTGATTCATGATCCGCGTGCGCATCTGCACCATGCGATGCCGGTGCCACAGCAGTTGTCGCAGATCCCGATTCTCCGGACCCGGTACCCAGATTTGCGGAAAGTTATTTTCCCGCATCAGTCTCAGCAGGAGTCGAGCATCCTCGCGGTCAAACTTCTGCTTCTTCACGCGCTTGGCCTTAATCTCCGCAGGATCTCCCATCCATACTTCGAACCCTAACTCTGCCAGCAGTCGCTCGAACCAGCGGGAATATCCGGTCGCCTCCATGCCTACCCGCACGCGGATTCCGCGCTGCTGCAGGTCTCGATAGAATCTTTCTGCTTGTCCATCACTGTGGCTCAGTTCCTGTTCACCACACTCACCAGTCTCTTCTACAAAAAATGCAATCGTCTGAAAGCTCGGGTGGTAATCTACGCCTATAATCATCATGTTCGGCTCCTTTCTCCCGAGCCAGTGGTCGTCGAAACAACCACAGTCTACTCGGGTCGAGGAGCCGACATTGTTATGGTGCAGCAACGCTAGCTGTCATTCCAAAGGGTGAAAGTCCCTTCGACAGAACAATCCAGTAACTGTCGTAGTTATATCCAGCGGCGAGAAGGGTGACTGACTCGTCGGAAGCCTGGAGGTAAAAGCCCCGGTGGCCGGAAGAGCTTCTGGTCAGATCTGCACAGGGGGCGAGCAACTTGGCAGGCCGCAGCAAAAGCGAACCAGGAAGCCCCGAAAAGTCGGCCCTGCGTGAAGCGGATTGCAGGACAGTCGGGAGAGCCGAGCTACTCATAACATGGCGAAGGCCTATGTCGGAACCGCAAGACTGGAACCAACCGGTTGCGATCTCCCCGGGGTCGTAGAGGGCGGCATGTCAGGAAGGACGGACAGCGAAAGCGTGGAACCACTCGGAGGTCGCCTAGGCGTAATGTGCACAGCGAAGGCATCTCATATAAGTCGCTGAGCGATGAAAATGGGATGTGCCTGCGAGTGGGGCGGATGGGGTCGATTAAGCGTGGATGGGCCGAGACAGAAGAACTCGGACCGGAGCGAGGGCCCCTGGGGTAGAGCGGCAGAAGCCGTTCGAACGGAGGCGCTTCAGCGCGCAATGTCCCCCGGCACAGAACGGGGAACCGACGTATGCAGCGGGGAGTGCGAAGGACGGAGGCAAACCTAGCGACACGTGGGCTGTGTCGCACGGGCAGGCCCTGTCTGAAAAACCGGCCTTGAAGCCGTACTGGGGAAAACCCGCCGTACGGAATTTTAGGGAGGGCAATGGAAACGTCGGCATCATTCGAAGCCCGCTACGCGCCATTGCTCTACCCGACCAATCAAGTCCATTCTGCATGACCTCGACGGGGTGGCAAAAGGGTACGCGCAGGCATCCGGGCAAGTCGCTGACAACACAAGCATCCCTCTTATGGAATTCGCATCGGCAAAATGAAAGGGTTACGCCGAGCGCGAGCGTTAGGTCCTC
>DATLKS010000523.1:0-3373 GCA_035538255.1 Terriglobales bacterium | reverse complement strand
GACGAAGATGTTCGCAGGCTTGATATCACGATGGACGATGTTCTGTGAGTGCGCCGCCTCCGGGCCCTCCGCTATATCGATAGCCAAGCTCAGCAGAAGTTCTGTTTCGAGAGCTCGTCCGGCAACCCGGTGTTTCAATGTCATGCCGTCGAGAAACTCCATGACGATGAACGTACGTCCGTCTGCTTCGCCAATTTCATGGATAGTACAAATATTCGGAATGATTTAAAGAAGACGCTGCTTTGGCTTCGCGTTCGAAGCGCCTAAGCACCTGCGGGTCATTCGCTACCTCGTCAGGCAAAAACTTGAGTGCCACGAACCTGCCGAGCTTAAGATCTTCGGCCTTGTAAACGACGCCCATTCCCCCGCCGCCGAGCTTCTCAATGACGCGATAGTGGAGATGGTCTGGCCGACGAGTTGCGACGGAGTCGCCATCGGGCGGGAATGTTAGGAGTGGTTATCCTCGAAGTCAACGATGAAAACTAGCGTTTAACGAGTCTCACAAATGGCTGCAAATGCGCCCTCCGCCCAGCCTTTTCAGTCCCTAACTAACCAATCTCCGACACTCCGCATGGCGCAACTTGCCGCCCACGACAGTCCAGCGGTGCGAACACAGCGATCTTCAGCGCGTTGAACTCGGTATTGCTTCGGGCTTTTCCCCTGCACGATCCCGGCCGGCTGGCGATGATCTGGGAAAGCAATTCTAAAATTGAAGGATTCTTGGGCGAGCGGCTACCGGTGCGACAAGCACACTGGCCCATGTTCGTTTGAAGTAATCACCAGATCATCGTCTTATTCGCTTCGTAGCGCGTCCATAGGATTGAGGCGAGACGCGCGCCATGCTGGTTGCATGCAAGCGACGCCGGCAGTGAGAAGCAACAGCATCCCCACTATCAAGTACACGCCCAGGTCCAGCGGCTTTACTCCGTAGAGCAGATTGCGAATCAACCTGGACGCGCCAATACCGGCAGCCAGACCGATTGCCAGACCGATGGCAGCGGGACGCAGGCCGTCGAAGAGCATGAGCCGGAGCACTTGCGCGCGTTGGGCTCCGAGCGCTACGCGAACGCCAATTTCCCCCGTGCGCTGCGTCACGACATAAGAGAGCACGCCATAGAGGCCGATGGCGGCCAGAAGCAGGGAGAGTCCGGCGAAAGCCAACACCAGATCGGCGTCAAAACCGGCGTTAAGCGTCTGGTTGCCAATGATTTGTTCCATCGTCAGCACGTCGGAGACGGGCAGGTCAGGATCGATTTGTGCGATCAGTTTCTGTACCGGTAAGGCGAGGCTGGTCGGGTCTTCCGTCGAGCGCAGCGCGATGGTTGCTCGCCCAAAGATTCCGGAAAACAGCGGGAAGTACATTGTGGGCTGCACGTCCTGGGTCAGAAAATGACGCGTGTCTCCAACGATGCCCACGACTTCGTAATCGATCGAATGGTCGGTGAGGTTGACCCGCATGTGCTTGCCGATCGGATCCTCGTTGGGAAAGAACTGTTTGGCCAGCAGCTCGCTGATCATCACCGACGTTGCCCGTTCCAGTCGTTCGCTGTCGTAGAACGTGCGTCCGCGGAGCAGAGGAATTCCCATTGCGGCAAAGTAACCAGGATCAGTGGCGCGCTTGATTGCAAGCAAAGCCTCTCCAGGAGGAAGAGGAGGATGTTCAACGATCATGAAGGACTCGTCAGACCAATATCCCTGACCTGGAGCTAACGTTCCCAGTCCTGCCGCCTGGACGCCAGGAAGATCGCGCACTCTTGCGATCATCTGTTCAAAGAAAGCCGCACGCTTGACCGCATCCGCATATCGAGGCTTGGGCAAGGTTACGCGCATAGTCAGAATATTTTGCTTCGCGCAACCGAGATCCATCGAGCGCAATCTCTGATAGCTCTTGAGCAGAAGGCCGGCGGAGATCAGCAGCAACATCGTCAATCCTACTTCCGCCGAGAGCAGTGCCTTGCGCAACTTATCTCGACTCTGTGCACCATGCGAACGAGAGGCTTCCTGCAGGGCTTTTAGGAGACGTGAGCCGGTCGCTCCGGCGATGGGTAGCAAGCCCGTCGCGGTTCCACTGAACAACGTAATCGCAACGGCAAACCACAAAATGCCAGTATCCATGTGAATCGCATCCACGCGTGGAATGTCCTCACGGCTTTTGACTATCCAGCGAAGAGCGAGATACGCAATGGAGACGCCGATTGTGCCGCCGCATACGGCAAGCACAACACTCTCCGCCATTTGCTCTCCGATCAACCGCCAGCGGCTTCCTCCGAGCGCGCTGCGGATGGCCAGCTCCTTGCGATGAGCGGCGCAGCGGGCAACGAAGAGATTGGCGAGATTCAGACACGCGATGAGCAGGAAGCATGCGGTTGCCGCGAGAAGCATATACAGCGGTGTCTTGTAATCGACAACGATCTCATCCAGCAGCAGGCGCAGATTCGCCGAATCCGACAGGGCAAAAGTATTCGGATGCTCCAGATTAAGGCGCTTTTGAATCGTGATGAGCTGAGTCAATCCCTGCTCTGGTGTGATGCCTGGGCGCAGACGCGCTACGACGCGAAATTGATGATTGTTCAGCGATGCCATCGCGGTAGGCGTGGTCTCGTGCCGAAGCGGCGTGCACACTTGCGTCTCCGGATCGGGATATGAGAACCACGGAGGCATGATTCCTATTACGGTCCATGGCTGATTGTCCAGGACGATACCTCTGCCGACAATCGAGGGATCGCCTCCAAAGCGTCGTTTCCATAGACTCCAACTGAGCACCACAACGGCATTGGCGCTGGGTGTGTCTTCAGAAGCGACGAAGACGCGACCATACGCGGGCCGTACCCCGAGCGTAGAGAAAAGATTCCAGGAGCACTTGGTCCCCTCGATCTTCTCCGGTAGTTGTCCGCTTGCACCGGAGAGGTTGTATCCGGCTGTTCCATGAGCAGCCATCTGCTCGAATCCGGGTGCGTCCGTGTTCCAGCGCTGAAATACTCCACCAGCGACCACGTTGAACTGGAACGGATACCTTCCGCCGGTTGTCCGTTCGTACAGCATCACGAGCCGTCCAGGCTCCGGGAACGGCAACGGCTTCAAGAGGACGGAACGCACAACAGTAAACATCGCGGTATTGGCTCCAATGCCCACCGCCATCACCAGCATCACAACCAGCGTGAATCCAGGGTCGCGCAGAAGCGTTCGCGCCGCGTGGCGGAAGTCGCGAGCAAGGTTGTCAACGGCGTTGAGAGTGTTCCATTGCCAGTGGTGCTCGAGTACTCGCTGCGGATTGCCGAATTTCAGGTAAGCATGTCGCTCGGCTTCAACGCGCGACATGCCGCGGGCAACGTTATCGTCGATCTCATGCGCAATGTACGACTCGATCTCTTGC
>DATLKS010000522.1:0-5308 GCA_035538255.1 Terriglobales bacterium | reverse complement strand
GTCACAAACGTTAGGGCCCTAAACGCGCTTGTATTGACCGGTCTGGCCACGTTGCGGGTGGTCGGCAAGATTCCTACCTTCGGCTCGAATGGCGAGCCGGTCGAGACATGTTGGCGTCTGCTGCTCAAAGCGGGAGGCTCCTTTCAGGGCGATACTTACCTTCCACCCGGAGCCATCATGCTAGGTGTCGGCCGGCTTGCTTGCACCGCGACTTGCTGTTGACCTTGCACAAGAATCCGGAAACCGAGTCCGTGTGTAATCAGCAGCAGTGGCACGATGAAAGTCGGAATGAAATAGGTCGCACCCAACTGCCCCGCCGTGAGCCCGGCGTGATTGGCTTGGTAGAAAGCATTGAAGAGATCGGCTGTACCCCAGATATTGAAGATCCATGCCATGACAACGCCGGATGCTCTGGGCAGCAATATGAGCGCAAGCGCGGCGAGGATCGCGGCAATGATGTCCCCATAGGCCGCCGAGTGCGCGAAGGCAGACGGCAAGTCAGGCGACACGACCCCCGGCACCAGAAATGCCAACCCGATGAAGCGAAAGCCATGGAGGATGAGCAGAGGCCGCAGTGCTTCGTCGCGTTGTCGGAAGCGGAGCTGCGGCCAAATGTATCGGCCGGCGACCATTCCCCAGGCGATCAAGCTGAATGCGATGCTGGCGAAAAAAGCGGATTGCGTTTGCATAAGTTTCTCCTATTGGGATTCCAACCATTGAGGGCGGCTGACGGCAGAAGTTTCCGTCTTGTGGTGTGACGCCGCAGGCTTGGCAGGGTCGGTGATACCGTGCTCGCGTCGCCAGACCTTTGACTCGGGCGCGAACTGCGGCTCCGATGGGAACGGGCGGCGCAGTTCGCGGTCGTATCGGTCCAAATTGAAGCCTGGGCTGAGCGGGGTGACCATGAACTGCACAAACTCGCGAATCCAATTGCTGAAGTTCCGCTGATAGCGGGGCAGCGTTGCATAACGACGAGCGATCGTCTCGAAGTCCTCTGGGGGCTGGCCCGTCACATCGAGCACGTCAGTGGTTGGCGCGCCCAGTTCGAATGCACCGCGCTCGTGATCCTCAATGTAATAGCGAATACCACTGAACAGATCGATCGGGTAGCCGCTCATCCGTGCGCCCTTCATGAACAGCCAAGTCGGAGTCGGCACGAACCTGACGGATCGCCCAACCGCGCGCCCGATGGCCTTAGCCATGTCCTCCGCGCTGAGGAGCTCTGGACCAGTCGGACGGTAGCTCTTTCCGCTGTGCCGCGCAGGATCCATCAGGGCCGCGACGGCGACTCGCGCGATGTCCTCGTTGGAAGGCGGTGCGTTGCGGCTGTTGCCATTCATCCAGGGAAAAATGCCGAGATGCACGGCCAACCCAATCGTCGCCAGGTAGGCGTCAGCGAAGATGCCGGGCCTGACGATCGTATGCGCGACTCCGGGCGTCATCGAGAACAATCGATCGACTAGCCAGAGCTGACGGGTCATGAGAGAGGGATGCGAGGGGCTCGCAAGCCATTGGGTCAGGCCCACAATATGTTCGAGCCGTGCTTCCTTCCGCGGCGACTGCGAAGGCGACCGCGCCCTGAATCATGTACGGATCGAAAGGCGGACAATAGTAGGCGCGCTGAACGTCCTTCAGCGCCTCAGTCACGCGTTCGACATCGCTCATGTCCGCAACCGCGAGCTCCGCCCCTTGCGCCCTCAAGTGGGCGCTGCGACCATCCTCTTTGTGTACCAACGCGCGGACGGGATAGCCCGCTTTCAGCAGCTCGCTAACGACAACGTTACCTGTCTTCCCGGTTGCGCCAGTCACCATAATTCTGGGCTTGATCATGATCATCTCCTCCTAAAAGTGGTGGTTCTTTCCTGCGGCGGCGCTCCAGACGGGGGCTTACTGCGGCGCTCCTGAGCCCATCAATGCCTTCAGCGGCATCAAGGGTCCGACCGGAATATATTGGTGATCCATCAATTGTTCCTTCGCGAGCGGGAGTGTTTCCATCAGGGTTCGTGCTTCGTCCTCGCTCTTCGCGTCGACCAGGAAGACGACGCCTTTACCGTCGCCGCGCGAATACCACTGACGGATTTTCCCGTCGAGATAGAGCTTCACAGTTGCCTGAATCTCTTCCGGAATGACGGCCATGATCTGTTGAGGAGTTACGCCCTGCCTGGGAGTCAGAATGACCAATACTTCGGTAGTTTTAGGTATAGCCACCCTGGGAACTCCTGAGGCGACCTCGGGCTGTGATTGGGCTACTACGGACGCCGTGGGAAGCGCCGCCATAAGAAAAGGGATCATCATTCTCATCGGTTTCTCCTTTCGATTCGGTCTGGTTCGCTCCATTGCCCTTTAGTGGAGTACGAATCGGCCTGGTTGGTACCACCAGGTACCACATGCTGGCTTAGATGTGGCACTGCCTCGAGGGTTGCAGGGAAATTTTAGCCGGCTCAACGCCTGGTATCACGACGGTACCAGAGGGTACCCAAACGCCATCGCGGTGGTACTATGGGGTACCAACACGGCCAAGGAGAGGGTATGGCCAAGGCAACGACGTCAAAGCGGCGCCAGCAAGTCGGCGATGAAAACGCGGTGCGCGAGCGCATCCTCGATGCGGCCTTTGCGGCATTCATGAAGAGCGGCTACGCAACGACGAGCACGCTCGAGATCGCGACGCGCGCGTGCGTTTCAAAGAGAGAGCTCTATGCGCTGGTTGGCAACAAACAGGAAATGCTGGTCGCCTGCATCAGCGAGCGCGCAAAGCGACTGGACGTGCCCGCTAACCTGCCCGTGCTGCGCGATCGCGAGACTCTGGCGAAGGTGCTGGCTTCTTTCGGGACGAAGCTCGTCCGCGAGATAAGCGATCCCACGGTTATTGCGGTATTTCGACTGGCGATCGCTGAGGTGGTCCAGGCCCCCGAAGTGGCGCGTGCGCTCGACTCCATCGGACGCGAGACAACCCGTGCCGCCTTGCGTAAGATCATGGCCCAGGCTAAGGGGACCAAGTTGCTCACGGGCCGTCCTGCCGAACTTGCCGAGCAGTTCGCGGGACTGCTTTGGCGCGATTTAATGGTCAGCCTGTTGCTCGGCGTTGCCGAGCGACCGACCTCCCGCGAAATAGCGGGACGTGCCCGCCATGCCGCGGCCGCCTTCCTGCAACTTCATCCAACACCAAATAACGCGCGCGAAGTTTAAACGAGGGCACTCAGAATGGATAACGGGCACACCTTCCGTTACGCGTTTAGGATAAGAGTTGCCGACAAACCACGAACGGGTTTCGTTTGGACAAGGCGTGCGGCTCACAATTCTTAAAGTGAAGGTTAGCTGGCGAATCGTCGCGCTTTGACATCGCGCATCGGCGGTTTACCAGAGAGGCTTTTGTATTCGCGGGTGAACTGACTCGTGCTCTCATATCCTACGTCGAAGGCGGCTCTTGTGGCATCCAGTCCTTCGACAAGCATCTTCTCCCGCGCGCCAATTAATCGAAGGTGCTTGTGAAATTGCAATAGGCTTAGGGAAGTTGACGTACGGAAGTGATGGTTTAGGAAACTGCGGTTCCGTTATATTCGGTAGGCGACTTACCCCTCCGGCGATTCATGCGCATTTAGCGTGCCGGGGCCGCCCGATTCATACTAACCAGCACTTGACGTGCGGCTTCCATCGCCTTTTCATAGCTGTCAAACTTCACAAGGTCGATAATTTCGTTTGAGCCTTTCCGCTGGACGATGTAGTACCAGAACTGCTCTGCCGTGCCGCTGCCTTGCAAGACCTTGATTGAGTAATTGCCGCATTCTATTCGTGATGGTTGATTGGAATCCGGCACCCGTGCTCACCTCCCCAATGGTTCTGTGTAGTGCTCGCCGTGATCACAAAGGATTGTAACGCGAGTGAGGAGCCCCGCAGCGGCGCATGGCCGTGGGTTCTAACACTGTGGCCAAAGCAATAACCTTCCCGTTTTGAACCCAAAATTGCTGCCGTGAATCTCCGCACAGGTGGTTGTTTCTGTAGGATTGCTGCTGTAGCTGTTGGCTTCGGCGCCGTGAACTCATAACCTTGCCGCAATTGCAGATTGTGGTCCATAACGTTGCCGGAGGATTTTGGGTGCGAGGCAGTTCCTTAAATCCTCATGTTTCGCTGCGAATCCTTGATCGCGCAACGCCAACATTTGCAATCGAAGATCAGCACACTTCAAACTGTGCGACGTTATACGAGCACTGAGAAAGAATGTGGTCTCAGAATTCTTAAATCCGAATAATGAGTTTGGACAGGAAAGTCTCTCGCCGACTGGACGGTAAGGCAGTTTTGCCTTACAATGACCATTTTACCTAGGCGGAAGCATGACTAAACTGACCATCACTGCAAAAGGCCAAATTACGCTCAGGCAGGAGCTACTGAAGCATCTTGGTGTCACTCCTGGAGAAAAGATCGAGGCGGACAAACTACCGGATGGCCGAATCCTTGTGAGAGCTGCTGCGCAGGACGGTGCCATTGATGATTTCATTGGCTGCCTATCTCAGCGGGGAGGCCCAAAGCTCACCATCGAGCAAATCGACGAGATCGCAGCTCAGGGGTGGGCGAAAGCAAAATGAAAATCACAGCCGATACCAATGTGCTCATCAGGGCTGCTGTTCAGGATGACGCGCAGCAGGCCCGGCAGGCAGCCAAGGCTTTGCGGGATGCCGATTTGGTTGCTGTGCCGGTACCGGTCGTTTGCGAATTTGTCTGGGTGCTTCGTCGGGGCTACAAGAAAAACCCTTCTGAGATTTCCGACGCAATTCATCGGCTCATGAGGAGCACCAACGTGGTGATGAATCGTCCTGCGATAGAAATGGGGCTATCGGTGCTCGACGCCGGAGGAGATTTCGCTGACGGTGCAATCGCGTTTGAAGGGGACTGGTTAGGGGCCGAGGAATTCGTCTCCTTCGACTCGAAGGCTGTGTCTATATTGCGGTCGCAAGGGACTCGTGCCCGATTGTTTCATAACAAATCGGCAGGTTGAATTCAGCATATCTTTGCTGCGAATAGCGGCATTCCAATGCAATCCAAACCCCACGACACCCACCATTTCGGTACCTCAAAATCGAATTCGGTTATCCCATCCAACATGTCCTTGCTGCTGAAAATGCCTTCTCCATCCTTTAGTGGATCTGGCTCCTCACGCTAGGTAAATGTTCGCGGCGGCCGCTAGGCACATTCTGTGACCAACCCTGATCTTGTCGTTTTGGACCCAGATGGATGCCGTGTTTTCCGTGTCAGTCCTTGATCGAGGGCCGAGGCAATCGACGATGCATAGAGCCGAGTTTTTGAACTCATAAAA
>DATLKS010000521.1:0-6402 GCA_035538255.1 Terriglobales bacterium | reverse complement strand
CCGAACGACCATACCTCCGGTACCAAACCGGGAATTGCGACGCCTGCTGCTGCCGTTGCGGATAACGATCTGGCGCTGGGACGCGTGGTAGATGCCGTCTCACATAGTCCATATTGGCAAGACACCGCCTTCTTTGTTCTCGAAGACGATGCCCAGAATGGTGCCGATCACGTGGACGCACATCGCAGCATTGCCTGGGCGATCAGCCGGTTTTCGCCGCGTGTAACGGGCGGGAAGCCGTTTGTGGATCACACGTTCTACACGACGGTGAACATGGTTCACACTATCGAGTCCCTGCTCGGCGCACCTCCTATGAATAACAACGACGCGCGTGCTGCGGTGATGGCGGCGATGTTCTCGGGCAACGGAGATCAGCCGGCATTTACCGCGGACGACCGCAATCGCGACAACCGGCTGATCTATAAAATGAATTCTCTCAAAGGAGAGGACGCGAAGAAATCGGCGAGATTGGATTTTTCCCACGCTGATGCAGCAGATGCCGGAGTATTGAACGCGATCCTTTGGCGAGACCGCATGGGAAGCCGGCCGCTTCCGAAAACGCCGGGTGCGCAGTTCCGATAGCTCAAAGACTTTTCGCCACCGAGTCACCGAGGACACGAGAATTATTTGAGGGCATGTTCACCCGCATGGTGGATGCCGGAGAGTCCCGGTTCGGGCTCTATACCTGCGGTTTTCACCCAGCAGCGCAGAAGTTCCGCGACGCTCCACGCCTGAGCGATACAGCCGCGCGGCGTGAACGGGGGCTCCGCGTCGAAGACCTCGCTGACGGATCCGATGCAGCCCTCACTCAGATGATTCATAAAGCCCTCAAGAAAACTGCGAGCAGTTTTCGTATCATCTGGATGCACTTTGAGATATGCATCCACAAATGGACCGATGAGCCACGCCCACACCGTACCTTGGTGGTAGGCGGCATCTCTCGCGCGCAGGTCCCCATAGTATCGCGGCTTGTAGTCGGGATGATCGGGAGAAAGAGAGCGGAGTCCAAGAGGCGTCAACAGCTTCTTTGTGACCACCTCTAGGATGGATCGCCAGTATTGCCGTTCCAAAACGGGATGCTCCAGCGAAATGGCGAAGATCTGATTAGGGCGCAGCGAGGGATCGTCGTATCGATTTTCGCCATCGACTACGTCGTATAAATACCCTCCTGCGGTATACCAGAACCGCCGGTTGAAGGAGTCATACACTCGATCGGCGTGATCGCCGAACTTCCTGGAGACGCTTCTTTCACGCTCATCGGCCGTCCACCGCTGCAACAGTCGAAGCGCGTTATACCAAAGAGCATTGATTTCGACTGCCTTGCCGCGCCGGGGAGTCACTACCCAGTCGCCGACCTTCGCGTCCATCCACGTGAGCTGATACCCTTCGGTTCCCTGCGAGAGCAATCCGTCTTTCGGATCGGCTTTAATGTTGAATCGCGTACCACGCAGATGATAATCGACGATATCGCATAATTGCGGCAGCAGCAGGCGGAGGGTCGCGCGATCGTCTGTGTACTCCACGTAGCGATGAAGCGCGTGGAAAAACCAGAGCGTAGCATCGGCAGTGTGATACAGGCCAGTGCTCTTTCCTTCAGGAAACATGTTGGGAATCAACCCATCGCGAATGTAATGCGCGAAGGTGCGCAGAATGTATCCGGCTTCGCCATGCCGCCCGCTTGCCAGAGTCAGCCCTTCGAGGCTGATCATGGTGTCGCGTCCCCAATCGGTAAACCAGTGATAACCGGCGATTACGGTGCGAATCTCGTCGCCTGCGGCCAAAGCGCGTGCAGTATCGGCTACACGTCCGCCTGGCGTGATGAGGAACTGATCGGCCGCCAGCACGAGTTCTCCACCAAAGGCATCGTGCAACGCAGGATTGGCCATGCTGATCAGCCGCCGCCTGCGTTCCATTTCGGCGTGAAAAGCCTCCTCCGCATCCAATGCCTCGAGGACGGTCCAATCTTCAGTGGATGCAATTAGCGTGACCGACTCATCGGGCTCGAGTGTCACCTCGAAATAACCGGGAGACCACAAGTCGCCTTGGTGGTCATATCCACGGTCGGCCTCGGTGCGGAAGCGGAGGTTGGGGATCGTTTTTTCGTCTTTATGGAAGTTCGCCGTCTCGTGACTCACACCGAGCCGGAGTGGTGGAAGGTCGGAATGATCAGTGATCTCAAGCCAGGCCTCGTGGAAATTGACTGTGTACCGTTGTGGATCGAGTCCCGAAAGCGCTCCCTCGTGCTGGCGAAAGTACATAGCAGGACGAATGCGTAATATCGCCGGCTCAGAGCCTCGCCAGATGTACCCGACGTGCGCAGTATTCTGGCGATTGACGAGATGAATGCGTTTTTCCAGCGCGTGATTATGAAAGCGGTAGATCCAGAGTGGAACGCCGGCTTCCAGTCGAAACGCCTCAAGGTGCGAAGCCGCCCGAAAGTTTGTAATTCCAACGTTTGTTTCTTCGCTGCCCAAGTCGAACAGTTCGCCGCCGAATGTTATCTCTTCAGAGACGTCATTAAGCATCATCGTTCGTCCATGTGGCGTGGGAAGGGCAGCAATAAGGATGCCGTGAAATCGGCGGGTAGGTGCGCCACTTACGGTTCCTGAAGCATATCCGCCGAGTCCATTCGTGACCAGCCATTCACGGCTCAGCAGCGTCTCCCAATCGTGTTGCGGGGAATGCCCAGGAGAAGAACTCCAGGAGAAATCGCGCGTGATGCGGTCGAGCACGCGCCGATCGGGAGTGTCCTTTCCCCGGCGATAGAGACTCGGAAGATGATCTTGTCTCATGGTCGGCGAGAATTTCCCGGTGCGTGGGCACCGGGTTCTAGTCGAACGGGCGAAAGGACCGTTGCAGATTGTCCGTGAATTCGCCAGCCTTGGTCCGAATCAGGATTCATAAATCCGGAGCCGCCATATGCGATATCTTCGCTGCTCCAGATCGTTTGCCAGGTGGAGCCCTCCGGTGGCGCAAGCAAAGGCTCCGGCGCGTGCAACAAAGTCAAGTCCACTCCCAAATTGATGACCAGCAGCCGATCTTGTCCGGTTTCGACGAAGTAGCGCAAGACGAAAGCCTCTGGACCTATCACCGCGCCGTCAACTTTTCCGTAGGCTTGCATACGAAACGCCGGATCGGAGTGCCGCAGCTGTAGCAGGTTACGGTGCAGAGCTACCATCTGAGAATTTTGCTTACGCTCACTCCAGTCCAATCTACACATCTCCAGAGTCTCACGCTGGGCTGGATTTGGAACTCGCTCCCGCATCTCTTGTGTATTCAGCGCAGGAAATTGCGACAGGAACTCTGCACGGCCTTTGTATACCAGCTTTGCCAAATCGGGATTGTGGTGCGCAAAGAAGACGAATGGTTTGCTCGACCCGAACTCCTGGCCCTGGAACAGCAACGGCGTTCCTGGCGCAAGCAGCATCAAGGCTGTCATCGTTCGAAACCGCGCTGGACTCGTGAGCTGATGTAGGCGCTTACCGTGAAGTGAATTCGACACCTGATCATGATTTTCGATAAATGTGACGAATGCCGGCGGTTCCATGCCCAGCGTTGGTTCCCCGCGCCGCTTCTTTTGCCAGCTGTAATACTGCCCTTGGTAAAGATAGCCATACTTCACGGCTGAGATGAATTCTTGGGGCGCTCCGAGGTAGTCGGTGTAGTAAGCGGAGCGGCACCCCGTGAGAGCCGCGATCGAGCTGTGGTGGAAGTCGTCGTTCCAAAGCGCGTCAAAGCCATATCCGCCGCGTTCATTAGGCTTGGCGATCTTCGCCTCTTGCGACTCGTTCTCCGCAACCAGAATGACTTCGCGATTTCCGGCAGCGGCACGAGCGCGCCGCGCCATCTCCGCGAGAATGTGGGTGCGAGACCTGTCATGCATCGCCTGCGTGGCGTCAAAACGCAGGCCATCGAAGTGAAACTCGCGTATCCAGTACTCCACATTTCCGGCGAAGAACTCGCGCACCGGCTCACTATTTTCGCCATCAAAGTTGATGGCATTTCCCCATTCAGTTGCATGCTCGCGATGGAAGTAGTCATCGGAAAACTGCGTCAGATAATTTCCATCCGGACCAAGGTGGTTATAGACAACATCGAGAATCACTCCGAGGCCGATGGAGTGAGCGTAATCAATCAAACTGCGGAGATCATCCGGGGAACCATAGCCTTGATAAGGAGCATAGAGATCTACACCATCGTAGCCCCATCCAAAGTCGCCAGGAAAAGATGCCACCGGCATGATTTCAATCACTGTGATGCCTAAATCTTTGAGGAGTGGCAGCTTTTCTTTTGCTGATTCGTAAGTGCCGTCACCAGTAAAGGTTCCAATGTGCAACTCATAGATGACCTGACCGCGAATGCTTATGCCGCGCCAATTAGAGTCTGTCCACTGGAACTTCTGGTGATCAACGATCTCCGACGGACCGTGCGGGCCTTCTGGCTGAAAATGCGACGCGGGATCCGGAAGGGTGTCGCGATCATCAAGGCGCAGTTTGTAGCGCGCTCCTGCAGATGCTTCTGAAATTAATACTGAGAAGTATCCGTTGTCCTCGGCCTCCAGCGGAAATGGTTGGCGTGCAGGCCGGCCATCGGAGTCAAGTAGTACGACATCGACCGAGCGCCGCTTTGGCGCCCATACGCGAAAATGCGTTCCTCCGGATGGCTGTAACTCAGGACCAACTGCGAGTGTGCGACTGGTTGCCGGTGCTTCTTTAAATGTGGGATTCATTTCTGACGGTTGGAGGGCGCAGAACTGCCTGCGCTCCTGCTTCAGTGAGATGCACAACAGTTGCAACTGGAATCGGTAGTACGTGAGGAAATTCCTAGGCGCCAGCCATCACAATCGGCATAGTCGGAGTCTGACTACCGCCTTCCGGCTCGACGGTTACTGCGAACATTTTCGGCCAGGCATTCTTCTCAGCATTCGGCATGACCATCGATGCATTGCCTTTCGCGTCTGGCTTAAACGTACCGCAGGGCATTGGAGCGGAGCCATTGGCAGGAATCATCCACAATTGATAGGTCTTCTGCGGGGGCAGGGGCTGGAGATGTTGAGCGGTGAACACCAAAGTTCCCGTTTTTCGCATATAGCTCGCTTTACCCTCGGGAACTGGTTGCGAGGCCGTGGAGACCAAAGCAAAGTGGCTTGACTCAGGGGAGGTCAATGTGTCGAGTACCAGGCGCGCACGTTCCAAGTCAGCCTGCCGCTGCTCGGATTGTTGCTGCGACATCTCGAGCTTCTGGCGAAGGCTCACGTTTTCGCGCCACAGCATGAGTCCGAATGCAGCGAGCAAGACTGCCGCAAATGTTGGCACGAAGCTCCACCATGGCCGCCGCATTATGATTCTTCGCCGAGGGCGCGGTTCAGCCTTAACAGCATTCAAGAGGCGTTCACGCGTACGCTGTGGTGGAGCGGAGCCGACGCTGGACAAAGCCAGCAACGCCAGTTCCGAATTGATTTCTCCCAGCTCGCGCCGGCAGCGCGGACATGCGTTCAAGTGTCGGCTAATTTCTAAGGCTTCCTGGTCAGGAAGCTCGTGCAGAGCGTACAGAACCAGATCGTCTGCAATCTGCTCATGATCTTTCATGCAACGAGCACCTTTCTGAGCGTCAGCAGGGCGGCTCGGATGCGAGTCTTGATGGTGCCCAGCGGTTCTCCAGTCTTAGCGGCGATTTCTGTATGAGTGAGTCCCTGGAAAAATGCGAGCTCAAGGGGTTTGCGCTGCTCTGGAGGCAGTTGCTCGACCGCTCTTCGAACTCTTGCAACTGCCTGATTAAGCTCGGCAACCTGCTCGAGATTTGAGTCGACTGAGACTACGACTTCATCAATGTCCGATTCGGAACGACGTCTCCGCAGTTGATCGATAGCGCGATGACGAGCGATTACCGCAAGCCAGGCTGCCAGGCTACCGCGGCTCGAATCGAAGGTCTGGGGATTCCTCCAAAGCTGTAAGAAAATTTCCTGCAAAACATCTTCCGCTTGTGAGGTATCGCCGAGCACTCTCAATGCCACGGAATACACCACCTGTGCGTACCGGTCGTGCAGGGCGGCGAGAGCGTGTTCGTCGCCGGCGCGGATGCGGGAGATCAGCATCGAATCCGTTACCTGGGGCTGGTCTTTGGCACTCGTCGCCGAGCTCATTTCCTCTCCCTAGGAACGAAGCGGTCGCGTCGCCCGGATTTACGCTGCGAAGGCGAAGCGAGATTCTACCGTATCGATAAGCAATGGAAGTAATTGGAACGGTTCACTTGCTGAAGGCGGAGTTCAGTAACCCTGCGAGCCGCATACCAGCTTTTGCAAGCTGTTCCTCGGCGATCGGATGAGCAACGTTGTCATAGCGAGTCCCAAGCACGATGTGCAAATCCGCCATACGCTTGCCGATGTGATTGTCATCGGCGCAG
>DATLKS010000520.1:0-3180 GCA_035538255.1 Terriglobales bacterium | reverse complement strand
TATTGCGCACTGTCGTGCGTCTCAATCGCGAGACCGCTGTAGGTCCAC
This sequence comes from Terriglobales bacterium, assembly GCA_035538255.1. Taxonomy (GTDB): domain Bacteria; phylum Acidobacteriota; class Terriglobia; order Terriglobales; family Acidobacteriaceae; genus Gp1-AA112. The sequence continues at coordinate 3,132 of DATLKS010000520.1, read as the reverse complement.
AGTTGCCGCTTGGTGCGGAAACGATGAGGGGTTTGGATCAGCGCGATGAGCAGCGCGGCTCGGATCGGGCCGATCGAAGGAACCTGGCGCAGTAATTTGGTCGCGCTCTGTTTGCGACTCTCGGCCAACAGATCCTTGCGCACCGCTTGGCGCAACTCTCGCAGAGCATCGAGCTGTTGGTAGAAAAACTCAGCCCGCCGGCGGACGCCCGCTTCCCCAATCTTGTTCAACCACTCGGTGCGATGACGCGGAGCGTAGACTTGCTGCCCCCCACACAAAATCCCCCAACTGCGATACAGAGCCTTCACCCGATTCATTACTCGAGTGAGATCTTTGCTGATCGTCAGATAACTGCGGGCCAGCTCCTTCAATGTTCGTAGGCCGTTCTCGCCATGATAGACCGGGCGCAGATATCCCCCGCGCAGCAGATCGGCGAGCTTGCGCGCGTCAATCTTGTCGCTCTTGTTACCCTCCTTCATGAGCGCGTTTTTCCGTGGATCGCACACGACTAGCTCCGTGACGTGTGGTTTCAGTAGGTCATACAACCAAGCCGCCCAGGTCCCCTCTTCCAAGGTCACATGCAAGTCCCCGTGCACCCCCTGGATACACTGCAGGATGGTGCTTGCCTTGGTTTCGATGATCGACTCCATCACCACCTTTCCCTCGCCGTTCATCACCGCAATCGAAATCGCTTCTTTGTGAATGTCCATGCCAATATACTTAATGTTCATAAGGGTGCTCCTGTAGGTAGAGTTTTGTTTCACACTCAAAAGCTACCTCAAAAGGGCGCCCTTTTATAATGCGTCAGCAGAGGGCAAACTAGGTCATGCAGTCGGCGGGGATATTGAGGCACTCCAAGGCCGAAAGGCGGAGAAACAGATAGGCCACGCCGGGAACGATGATCGAAGGCCCGAACGGTACCCCGCAAGGGGAATAAAGGGAAGGGCAAGTAAGCGGTGCGACTCATGAGCGGACAGCGGCAGAAAAACCGGCCCGAACAAGAGGAGCTGGCCTTTCCGGTGGAAAGTAGGAGTGATGCTCCGAAGCCCGCCGCGAAAGGGACCGAAACGCTGGTGGCGAAGCGCAAGTCTGAAAGCCTGGCCGGAACTGAACGACTGATGGAAGAAGTCTGCGAGCTGGAAAACTGCAAGCAGGCGTTACAACGAGTCAAGGTCAATAAAGGGAGTCCGGGAGTGGACGGGATGACCGTCGACGAATTACCGGTCTACCTGAAGCAGCATGAGCTAGAGATTGGGGAACAGTTACGAAACGGAACTTATCAACCGCAACCGGTGCGGCGGGTGGAAATCCCGAAGCCGGATGGCAACGGAGTACGCAAGCTCGGTATTCCGACCGTGTTGGACCGTTTTGTTCAGCAGGCGGTGTTGCAGGTTCTGCAGAAGCGCTGGGACCCGACGTTCTCCGAACACAGCCACGGTTTTCGACCGGGGCGAAGTGCGCGGCAGGCGGTGCACGAGGCGCAGCAGTATATCGCCAAAGGGTACCGCTGGGTGGTTGATCTCGACTTGGAGAAATTTTTCGATCGAGTTAATCACGACCGTCTGATGGCAGCGGTAGCCGAGCGCGTGGCCGACAAGAGAATGCTCAAGTTGATTCGAGCATTTCTAGAGGCCGGAGTGATGGAGGATGGATTGGTGAGTCCGGTGGATGAGGGAGCGCCACAAGGCGGTCCGCTCTCACCGTTGCTCAGCAATCTGGTGCTGGACGAACTGGACCAAGAGTTAGAGCGGCGCGGTCATCGCTTCGTGCGCTATGCCGACGATAGCAACATCTACGTGGGCAGCGAACGAGCGGGACAGCGAGTGATGGAGAGGGTGGCACACTTCATCACGCACCGTCTCAAGCTCAAGGTGAACCAGGCGAAGAGCGCCGTGGCTCGACCGGGGCAAAGAAAGTTTCTCGGATTCAGCTTCACGAGCGAGCGGGAACCAAGGCGGCGAATCGCCCCCAAGGCCATCGCTCGCTTTAAGGAGAGGATTCGGGAACAGACACGTCGAACCCGTAGCATTAGTCTCCCGCAGATGGTCAAGGAGATTACGACTTACCTGCGCGGTTGGCTTGGGTACTTCGGCGACTGTCAAACGCCTTCGGTGTTGCGCAGCCTTGAAACGTGGCTACGCCGTCGACTTCGGTCGGTGGTGTGGAAGCAATGGAAGCGTGGACGAACGCGGTATCGCAAGCTCCGAAAACGAGGCGTGGGTAAGGACCTGGCGGCGCAAACCGCCGGCAGCCCTCACGGCCCGTGGCGGATCGCGAACTCGCCTGCTCTCAGCATTGCTTTGCCGAATGCCTACTTTGTTGGGCTCGGGCTTCCGCCTATGGTCGTGCGGTCTTAGCTTAATCCGCCGAACCGCCGGATGCGGACCCGCATGTCCTGGTGGTGTGGCAGGTTGTGTCAAGAAGACGCGCAAGCGTCATGCTGTACGAAAGATGAAGGTATGCCCTTCGGAGCCACCCTGTAGGGGGAGGCTTCAAACAGCCGTGAGCTGCTTCAGTCAAAAGCTGCGGTGGTGAACGTCACGGTTAAAAGGCGTGACATCAGATCACGTCATGTAGGGATTAGAGAGACGAATGCAAATGAACCTCCGACTACGCATCGAAACACCACTCGGACGACATCAGAACCGGAACTGCCTGCCAGGGCCGGGAGGAGCACGGAAGCAACCTACTTACTGGCCGTGCGATGTCCGGTGTACAGGGGGCGTGACTCTAGTCTGGGCTTTCGTACGGAACTTGAGAACTTGGTTTGCGATGGTAAGGGAAAAGGCACAAACGGAAGCCCCGTGAGGCCGAAAGTACCAATGCGCAAGCCAGGGGCGAACTGCTTCGTAGTAGCGAGGAAGCGGGGTAATTCCCGTGGGGCGAAGGGGGCAGGTCACCCTCGGTGAGATTGAGTCAACGGGTAACCGGAGGAACTCATTGTCTTGCCGTAAGGCGGCAGCCTTGTCAGGGGTGGCACGAGCCGGATGAATCGAGAGATTCACGTCCGGCTCTGTGAGCGGCTCGGGGCGAAATTCCCCGGGCCGACTCGGCGGAGAGTGGGTGACCACTCCCCCTGTGCCGATTTGCATGGGTGGAGCTTTGATGGCTGAAGCTGGTACCACGGGTTCT
>DATLKS010000519.1:0-3574 GCA_035538255.1 Terriglobales bacterium | reverse complement strand
GGGAGCACCCCTGCTAAGATTACTTGCGAGCCTCTGCTGAGCGGGAGTAGTTCAGCGGTAGAACGTCGGCTTCCCAAGCCGGATGTCGCGGGTTCGATCCCCGTCTCCCGCTCCATAAATTTCGCTGGACAATTCCTGTCTGACCCCCGGATTGATGCAACGCCAGCATCGCGCAACTGAATCCATTGACTAAACCCTGGAATTTAGCCAGTGCAGCGCAAATTACCAGACTGTCACCTGAAACACGGCGCTTTTCGCGGATTCACGTCTTGCCCTCAAGCGGCCCACTACCGGGCAACCCTGTCGCTCTCGAATGGGCGTGAGATCAATATGGAGCTTTGCTCCGAGCACATGCGCAATGCTGCACGCATCGCCGAGATCGAGGCGGCACGAGCGTTCCCCGGCGCAGATGTGAAGGTTACGAGCATCAGATTCCATCATTTGGCTCTCAGAGGCGACCGTGCCCATGCAAGCTAATCCGAGCTGTCCAAGCAGCAGAGCTATAATTTTGGTACTTTGATCTGGCCGCGCAGTTTCGCTGTTCTTGCCGCGTTTTGTGCTGTTTACCTGCCGCTGCTGAATGCCCAGCAATCCAGTGCAGTTGCGGCGGCTTCGGTCGACTCCACTCAGAATGGCAACAAAGTTGTCCTGATACTCCCGTTTCAAAACGACTCCAAGGCTCCGGGACTTGAGTGGATTGGTGAAGCCTTCGCAGAGATCCTGGGACAACGTATGCAGTCCGAATCGACGTTCGTAATCAGCCGCGAAGACCGGCTTTATGCCTTTGACCGTGTCGGCATTCCCGCCAATGCGCGGCTCTCGCGCGCAACCCTGCTGCTGATCGCGCAGCAGATGGACGTCGACTACGTCGTGCTTGGCAGCTATACCTACGATGGCAACACCTTCTCCGCGAAAGCGCAGCTTCTGGACATGCGGCGCCTGCATCTGTCACCGTCCGTGACTGAATCTGGTTCTCTGCTGCAGTTGATCGACATTCAGGCGTCCACAAGTTGGGACATGATCCGGCAAATCCGGCCGGATATCGCAACGACAAAACAAGACTTTGTCGCCGAAACAAAGGACATCCGGCTCGACGCCCTTGAGAACTACGTACGCGGCGTAATCGCCAGTGACAAAGCGGAAAAGGTTCGGCGCTTCAAAGAAGCCGTTCGGCTGAACCCGAATTATTCGGTCGCGATGCTGCAACTAGGGAAAGTCTATTTCGACGATCGCGATTACATGTCGGCGATGACTTGGTTCAGCAGGGTGCCACTTTCTGACAAGAACGCCAACGAGGCAAATTTCTTTCTGGGATTATCCGCATTTTATGCGGGCAACTTGGACCGTGCCGCTGAAGCATTTCGCTTCGTGGCAGCACGCCTGCCGCTCACCGAGGTTTATAACAATCTCGGCGTCGTCGAAGCGCGGCGAAAGAAGACCAGCTCCCTGGAATATCTGGAGCGTGCGGTCGAGGCAGATCCCACTGATCCCGATTACCATTTCAATCTTGCTCTCTCCCTGGCTCGAATCAAGGACTCAGGCGGAGCTGTCCGACAGTTGAAAGAGGCTTTGGCATTGCGGCCTACGGATTCTGAGGCGAAGGCATACCTCGAGACGCTCTCATCGTCTTCGACATCTCCCGCACGACCTCCAATTGAGCGCATCAAGAGAAACTACGACGAAGCGTCATTCCGCCAGCTTGCCTTTGCCATCGAGAATGCCCAAGAGTCGCAGATGGCCCACTCCGATCCCAAGAAGCATGCGGCCATGCACGTCGATCAAGGCAAACAACAGCTTCGCCAAGGTTTTTATGAACAGGCACGCGACCACTTCCGTAAGGCGCTCGCACTCGATCCGGAGAATGTTGATGCCCACGTAGGCCTGGCGGCGGCACAGATCGCGCTCAACGATTTCAGCGGCGCACGCAACGAATTGGATACCATGCTGCGCAGCCAGCCAACGTCGGAAGCTTACGTCACCCTCGGGCAGCTCGATTTGAAAGAGAATAAGCTTGACGCAGCGAACGAGGCGGTGGCGCAGGCGCTGCGTCTGGAACCCGGCAATAGTGCCGCTTTGGAACTGAAGCAGCAGCTGGCATCGAAGCTCAATGTGGCATCACCGCAGAATCAATGAGAGTCAACCGTCCAACTCGAGGGATTCTAGTGCTGCTCGCCGCGCTGGCTCTCGCCGCCTCAGCGCGTGCAGACGTGCTTCGTGTTGTGGTGGACGGCACCATCAATCCGGTTTCCGACGAGTACATCGAGCGCGGCATCGACGAAGCCGGGGCTCGTCATGCGCAAGCGGTTCTGATTGAAATTCGTACGCCTGGCGGACTAGTCGATTCCACGCGCAAGATCATCAGCAAGATTCTCGCCTCGCCGGTGCCGGTCATTGTTTATGTCTATCCGACGGGAAGCCGGTCGGCATCGGCTGGGTTCTACATCCTCGAATCCGCCGACATTGCTGCCATGGCACCGGGAACCAACACCGGCGCGGCGCATCCCGTGCTGATGGGCACGACCATGGATCCGGTCATGAAGGAAAAAGTTGAGAATGATTCCGCCGCCTTCATGCGTTCATTCGTCGCCAAGCGCGAACGCAATGTGGAAGTCGCGGAGAGCGCGGTGCGGCAATCGAAGTCGTTTACCGATCAGGAGGCGTTGCAGCAGCATTTGATCGACTATGTCGCGAAAGACACGGCCGATCTGCTCAAGCAAATCGATGGCAAGACGGTCACTCGGTTTGATGGCCGTACTACTACCCTCCACACTTCCGGATCTCAAATTGTTGATTACGGTATGACGCTGAAGGAGGAGATTCTCGGATTCTTAATGGATCCTAATATTGCGTTCCTTATCTTCATCATTGGAGCGGCCGCTATTTATGCCGAATTCAATCATCCCGGAGCGGTGATTCCCGGTGTAGTCGGCCTTATTTTCGTCGTGTTGGCGGTGTTCGCGCTAAACCTGCTGCCACTGCGGTTCGCCGGCGCAGCGTTGATCCTCACTGCTTTTGCGCTGTTTGCCCTCGAGGCCAAGCTTGGAACCCACGGGGCACTCGGCGTCGGGGGCATCGCCGTTATGATTCTGGGCGCCCTTTTGCTGGTAGATGGCCCCATCCCGCAGATGCGCATCCGCCTACTGACTGCAGTAGCCGTAAGCATACCGTTCGGACTTTTGACGATCTTCCTGGTAAACATCGCTGTCCGTGCTCGCCGCAACAAGGTGGTCACCGGAGAGAGAGGTCTGATCGGGGAGGTTGGGGTCGCCCAAAGCCCGCTTCGTCCCCAGGGCAAAGTCTTTATCCACGGGGAAATCTGGAATGCCTACTGCGCATCCTACGCTGAACCCGGAAGCTCTGTCCGCGTAACCGCTGTACACGATCTCGTCCTCACGGTCGAGCCTGCCCTCGCGGGTGCACCTGTTGGTTCCACTGCCATCAACACACTCTCGTAACTTCAACTCAGGCTTATGCTTGAGGTAAGTAGCTGAATATCTAGGGTAAAATCCGCTTCAGTTGCCCAGCGTACATTTTCAGCGGAAGGCGAGGACCTGAACTTGGACTACCTGATTCC
>DATLKS010000518.1:0-4640 GCA_035538255.1 Terriglobales bacterium | reverse complement strand
AGCCTACGGAATTCATCGTGGCTGGCGATCAACTCTTCGCGGAGGGATGTTGCCATCCTTGAACCTCCTTACTACTGCTTGGGATACGAAAGTTAGCACACGGGCAGAGGCGGTTCAACGGTTTTTGAATGGAATGTGACTGCGCGTTCCGCGGTCCGGGTCGGACGCTCTATGCCTGTTTGACTAAGTACTTGAACAATAAGGCATCTTCCACGGGATCGCGATAATAGCCTCGCCTCCGGCCTTCTGCCATGAAGCCGGCTGCCTGCCCCAGCTTCTGTGCAGGCGAATTGGAGGCGCGGACTTCCTGTCGAATCTCGAGAGCACCGGCAGTTCGGGCGTGGACTATCAGCGCATTGATCAGATCGCGTCCGATGCCACGGCGGCGCGCGTTATGTACTACGGCGATATTTTCAAGCTCCCATTCTTGGGTTGCGATCGAAGCGACAAGAGAGCCGAGAACCTGTTCCTCTCGACAGGCGACGAGTACGAGATGCCCAGAATCTTGTATTGCTTTTTCATAATCGCCAATCTGCCAGTGGGCAGCCGTCGGCGATTGCTGCTCGATCTCAACGATGGCAGGCAGCTCACTTCGCAATGCGGTGCGCACCGTAGTGATCATTTTGGCTCTAGCTGAGCGCCACAGATCGATAGAGTCATCGTTGGTTCCGACAATCGTCTCTTATTACTTTAGTGCGAGCCGTAGTCACATCTAAAGCTGCATTCTTTCATCGCACTAAGGCTTTCGTGGGATAGCTTATCTCTCGTCTGAGCTTCTACAGTCGATTCGAGTCGCCCCACATGACCTCTGCCACCAGTGCCCTCTCTAAATTCCTCGAAGCCCATGACCGTTATCTCGCCCTCGACCAAGCACGTTGCTCCTGCAGTCAACATGCGGAACGGGAGCACATGCACATCGAAATCCTGAAGGCATATTTAGAAGTCCAATATCGCGCAAAGTTGATTGCCGGACTTCAATATGCTGACGGCAACGATTACGCCGAGGTTAACTAGCGGGATAGCGCAAGATCGGCCGGCATACTGAGATGAGAATTGCGTGAAGATTGCCTGCGGTTCACGCAGCAACTTTAGGAAAACACTTGGGTCTAAGCTACGGTAGACGACAATAGAGCTTCGCCTTGCATCTAAGTAAGGCGCGCCACTTCCGTCCAAATCTCGGGGAAATTCTCCCTTTACGCGCGAAAGGCAGGCAGTTATGTCGGCCCCGTTTGGTCCCGACGAGCAATCCCATACAGCGCAGCATTCAGAAGTCTCAGAACACCAAGACCCTATAAATCAGGACCAAAGCGCACTGGACTACAACGGCGACTACATTCCTGAACGCGAGTTCGTGCTGATGCCGCTCTTCCGGCGTATCGGCGAAGTGCTTGGGCTTCGCCGTCGGGAAGAGCCGCAATATTTCGAATCTGAGCCTGAGAACCATGCTTCAGAAACACAGCAGGCTCAGGCCGAGGTCCACAGTCAGGCCGAAACCATCCGTTCTTTTACCGGTGCGGGGCCGCTCGCCCCGTCTCTCGCCCCTCAAGCTGAGCATGAATTGCAAGAGGACCCGCTTGGGCGAGACCTGCTGGATGTCGAATCTGACCTGCCCGAGCCTGTAGTCCCCAGACAAGACACGCATTTAGAAGAAGAATCGCAGGCAGCTCCGTTCCAGAGCGCCGACAACTCACAGGAAGCCTTCGAGCCAATACAGACCCGCTTCGAGGCTGTAGAACCAACGGCGCAGGAATATGAGAGCGCCGCCGAGGAACCCATCGCGGAGGCTCCCACCGTTACGCGACGCGCCGAGCAGGGACTGGCGCCAGAACTTGTGCAGCCTAGGCCAACAGCGCAAGACGTTCAGGAACTCGTTGCGCCTCTGCGGGAAGCGGCGGCGAAGATCTCGGAGGCTGTAGCGCAAGCTGCCGACTGGTTACGCCTCAAAGAAGAGGAGATTCTGCGCCGTGCAGATTTACCGGCGCAAAAGCCCCTTGGACAGCAGGAGCACAAGGACCAATCTCCGTTCTTCATGCCACTCGAAGCGCACAATTTGGCCGCGAGCACTCCGGCTGAACCAGAACCGGCACTTGAGCAAGCTAAGGAAGTACCTGCAGTGCTGCCGGAGCCCGCTTGGCAGCAACGGAGCGCCGATATGGAAGGCGCCGAGAGCAAGCAGCAGCCAACGATGATTTACCGGAATCAGGACCACCCCGCGATGCGTCCGAGACCGCAGCTCGTTCCGCCGGCACCGCCGCTTTGGAAACGGATCAATTGGGCGGAAGAGTTTACCCCGAAACGCGTGGCTCTTCTTGGTGGGCTCGTTATGGCTGTGCTGCTGGTAGTGGGCGTCTCGCTGGCTCGTCGTCCAGCGTCGAGTGTCCTACCGGAACAACAGCAGACGCGCTCTTTGGAACCGCACGGCGTCACCGTCACCACTCATCCTGTGTCTGCGGCGCAAGCGCCTACTCGCCAGACGAGGCGTGGCGCGCCAGCTCCACAACCTTCGCCGGTTCGCGGGCAGCATCATTCCCAGCGAGCCGCCGAGTACGACGGAGGCGACCCTGAAGTCGTCACGCATTACTACAGCAAGAAGCCATCACCGGTGAAGCAGACTACGGTCGCGGGTGTGCGGCATTATTCAGATATGTAGAGGCAGCATACTGCGTCTTTACAAGCGGCAAGCAGCTAACTCGCAGATCTTCCCAACTTCACCAGATGCTCATGCATCAGTTCTGTCAGATCCCGTTTCTCCAGGCCGTGGACACGTTTATTGAATTCGTCCACCTTGTTTGAGTAGTTCATTGAGCAGAATTTAGGACCGCACATGGAGCAGAATCCAGCTTCTTTATAGTAGTCGTCCGGAAGCGTCTCATCGTGCATCGCGCGTGCCGTTTCGGGATCGAGCGACAGCTCAAACTGCTTGTTCCAGTCGAAGGTATAACGGGCGTAGCTGATAGCATCGTCGCGATCTCGCGCGCCGGGACGATGGCGCGCCACGTCGGCAGCGTGCGCCGCGATTTTGTAGGCAATGATGCCGTCCTTCACGTCCTTGTCATTGGGAAGACCTAGGTGTTCCTTTGGGGTGACATAGCAGAGCATGGACGCGCCATGCCATCCGATCATGGCTGCGCCGATTGCGCTGGTGATGTGGTCGTATCCCGGCGCGATATCAGTGACTAGTGGGCCTAGCGTGTAGAAGGGAGCACCGTAACAAAGTTCGACTTCTTTGTCGACTTGTTCTTTGATCTTGTCCATCGGCACATGTCCTGGACCTTCGATCATCACCTGAACGTCGTGCTCCCAAGCCCACTTCGTGAGCTCACCTAAGGTCGCAAGCTCGGCGAATTGCGCGTCGTCGCTGGCATCGGCGATGCAGCCCGGACGCAGACCGTCGCCCAGCGAGTAGGACACGTCGTACTTCGCCATGATTTTGGTGATGTCGTCGAAGCGCTCGTAGAGGAAGTTCTGCTTGTGATGGTGCGCCATCCACTGCGCCAGAATTGCGCCCCCACGGCTCACGATTCCGGTGATACGCTTCGAAACCATCGGCAGATACTGGATTAGCACGCCGGCATGGACCGTCATGTAATCGACGCCCTGCGTCGCCTGTTCCTCGATCACTTCGAGATAGATTTCGGGAGTCAGATCTTCAATGCGCTTTACGCGGCTGATCGCTTCATAGTTCGGCACCGTCCCGATCGGGACGGGAGAGTGGCGCAGAATTGCCTCGCGGATTTCCGGGATGTCGCCGCCAGTGCTAAGGTCCATCACTGTGTCGGCGCCAAAATGGACGGCTGTGTGTAGCTTCTTGAGTTCCTCCTCGATATTCGATGTGACCGCCGAATTGCCGATATTGGCGTTAATCTTGCAGCAGGAGGCCACGCCAATCGCCATCGGCTCCAACTCCGGATGATTGATGTTTGCCGGGATAATCATGCGCCCGGCAGCAACTTCATCGCGCACCGAATCGGGCAACAGCTTCTCTTTGTGCGCAACATACCCCATCTCTTCCGTGATCACGCCGCGGCGTGCGTAGTGCATCTGGGAAAAGTTCTGGTCATCGCTTCGCACCGCCTGCTCGCGGCGCGAACGCAGCCATTCGGCACGCGGCTTTGGAACCTGATAGCCAGCGCTCGCCTGAATATCGCTCGGTCTGTGGCCATTCTGTGGCGTCATGTGGGCCTCGTTTTCCTGAACAAAAAATTATACGCACCGCGAGAGACAATAACGACCGTCGAGTTTGACCGAAGATTTCCAGGCCGCATTCGATAAACTGTTGGAGTGAAGCCCCGTATCGCCATAGCGGAACCTACGTCGTCGAATCCGGAATACAACCAGCGCGCTCTGCCGCAGTACGTCTCTGCTCTGGAGGCCGAGGGAGCCGAACCAGTAATAGTTCCCGCGGGCGCTACTCCTCACGAGATCGCAAAGCTGGTCACCAGATGCGAGGGCGTGCTCCTGCCCGGCAGCCCGGCCGATGTCGATCCGCAAAAATTCGGGGCCGAACGCCATCCTAAAACAGCGTTTGCCGATCCTGGCCGAGACAACGTCGATGAATTGCTTCTACAGGACGCCCACAACCTGCACAAGCCCGTTTTGGGCATCTGCTACGGATTGCAGTCGCTTAACGTCTGGCGCAC